>NZ_JBFUHK010000007.1:0-153039 GCF_056402435.1 Rahnella sp. P4_A8
GCGGCGGGAAGGAACATCTCCCCGCAGCGCGCGTCGTGCGAAATGGGAAGGAACATCTCCCCGCAGCGCGCGTCGTGCGAAATAAACTTCCTCTTCTGCGGTAAGCAGAGGGGAATAACCGATTTCACCGAGGTACAGTTGAGTGGCATCCAGCACTCGTTGGCTTACAGTCTGCGACAACAATTCTTCTTCAGCATCGTTGTCGGCAGTCTCTTCGACTATTGCTTTCTCGTCAAAGGCTTCAGCGCTGTTCTCATCGAAATCTACATCATCATGTAACTCGTTAACTTTCAGCGTATTCTGACTCATAAGCTGCTCCTACCCGTGGTCCCGAGGGCAGAATCGATGCTCTGCCCCGATTTATCGCTGCGGAAGATAACGCAGCGGGTTTACGGATTTCCCCTTGTAACGAATTTCAAAATGCAATCTTACTGAACTGGTTCCGGTGCTACCCATAGTCGCTATTTTTTGACCCGCCTGCACTTCTTGTTGTTCCCGGACCAGCATTGTATCGTTATGTGCATAGGCGCTCAGGTAATCATCATTGTGTTTGATGATGATCAGATTACCGTAACCGCGAAGAGCATTACCGGCGTAGACCACACGCCCCGAGGCGGTTGCTACGACAGACTGTCCACGCGAACCAGCAATATCGATCCCCTTATTTCCCCCTTCAGAAGCTGAGAAATTATCGATAATTTTCCCGTCAGTCGGCCATTTCCAGGAGGAAACCGGACCGCCATTATTTGTAGATGTGGCGACGGGAGTGCTGGCTACAGCAACAGGTGTTGTGGTGGTAGTAACTGCACCTGATGAAGGCAACATCTTGCCTACATTCTGTTTACCAGAAGAATCAGAATACGTGGTAGTTGGTTGAGATGCAACCACAGAACCTGTGAGCATGCCCCCGGTTGGAACTTTCGGAACACCGCCATTTGTGGCATCTGTGACCGCTATCGCACCCCCGGTACTTGCTGCGGAAGAGACGTTATTTATCTGGATTGTCTGGCCAACTTCGAGGCTGTATGGCTCTGGGATATTATTGCGCGCGGCCAGGTCGCGGAAGTCATTGCCCGTGATCCATGCAATATAAAACAGAGTGTCGCCACGCTTCACCTGATAGGTGCTGCCACTGTAACTTCCCTTAGGGATTGAGTTATAGCTGCGGTTGTACACAATGTGTCCGCCAGGGCCGACAGCAGGCGCCATTTGCGGAGTGGAATTCAGAGTATTCTGACTACTATTGCCACTGCCACCGCCGCCATTAACGCTGCTGATGGGTGCAGATGTCGTTGAATTGTTCGTACATCCCGCCATCCAGGCACTGATAAAAGTACACATTACAATGCGGCTTAGTGTTTTTATTGGGCTTCCCGTGCTCATATTTCCCCCGTTACGGCAATCTCAGAATATCTCTTTAACCTCGCACACCGCGCCAGCTGGCGCTTTTCGTGTCATCAGACACGGTGCGGGCAGGCAACATGCTCATTCAGGCCTTTGCCCAAATGCCGCTGTGCCATAAAAAACTGTAGTGGATGCTATCAACATCGCCAGTACAGCACCATATAACAGTTGTATTTAAATTTTAAGAGGTTAGTCCTGCAGGGATCGGCTTATCACCGGTTTCAGGCGAGCTCGCCTTTCACCAGCGGGACAAAACGAACGGCTTCGATAGTCTCTGCAACAAACTCGTCACCACGTCGTGTGACCCGTTGCAATGTTTGATTTTCTTCGCCCACAGGCAGAATTAATACGCCGCCATCATCGAGTTGTTGCAGTAGATCTTGAGGTATTTCAGGAGGTGCAGCAGTGACAATAATGGCATCGAACGGGCCACGCGAAGGCCAGCCCTGCCAGCCGTCACCATGACGGGTGGAGACATTATGCAAATCGAGTTGCTTGAGGCGTCTTTTGGCCTGCCACTGCAACCCTTTGATGCGCTCAACCGAGAAAACATGTTCAACCAGGTGTGCCAGAATCGCAGTCTGATAGCCTGACCCGGTGCCAATTTCCAGCACGCGTGAAGAGGGTTCAAGGCGCAGCAGCTCGGTCATTCTCGCCACGGTATAAGGCTGAGAAATGGTCTGACCGGAGCCAATAGGCAACGCAGTGTTTTCGTAAGCTTTATGCTGAAATGCCTCATCCACGAAACGCTCACGCGGCACAGATTCTATGGCATGCAACAGTTTTTCATCATGAATGCCCTGCTGGCGAAGTTGTTCCAGCAGGTTGTACATCGGTTTATTCACCATTCGCGCTCACCCCGGCCTTTTCCAACCATGAGACCACGACATCCTGAGCCGCATAGGCGGTTAAATCCACCTGAAGTGGCGTCACTGAAACATAACCTTGCGCGACAGCAGCAAAATCAGTATCAGGTGCGACATCAAATTTATCCCCCGGCGGGCCAATCCAGTACAAGTCCTGACCACGCGGGTCCTGCTGACAAAATACCTGCTCGGCCGGATGACGGCTACCGCAACGCGTCACCTTGATCCCCTTGATCTGCGAAAGTGGCAAATCCGGGACGTTAATATTCAGAATTTTGCCAGTACGCAAAGGCTCACGCGCCAGAGCCCTGAGGATCCGACAGGTGATGATCGCCGCCGTGTCATAATGCTGATGGCCGTCCAGTGAGACCGCCAGCGCGGGAAAGCCCAGATGGCGGCCTTCCATCGCGGCGGCGACCGTACCGGAATAGATGACGTCGTCACCCAGATTCGGCCCCGCATTGATGCCAGAGACCACTATATCTGGCTTAGGGCGCATCAGCGTATTCACGCCAAGATACACACAATCGGTCGGCGTACCGTTAATTACGGCGGTATCCCCGTTAGGGTAAGACTGAATACGCAACGGGCCGTCCAGCGTCAACGCATTAGATGCGCCGCTACGGTTACGATCAGGGGCCACCAGCGTCACGTCAGCAAATTCACGCAGTGCTGACGCCAGCGCCTGTATACCCGGAGCCAGTACGCCGTCGTCGTTACTCAGTAATATCCGCATCACTTTCATCCAGATTCATCAGTTCACGCACCACGCTGGTGGCATAACTGCCGGCCGGTAACCAGAATTTGAGTTCCAGAGTAACATCATCCCAGCGCTGCCATTGCATCTGCAAAGGTTGCAGCATGATGGCACGACGTGCCGGTTCGACCCTCTCACGGTTAAGCAGCGACAGTAAATCCTCCTGACCATTCAGACAGGCCAGCTCATAGGCTTCAGCGTCTTCGAGTGTGCCCAGCGGGCCATCTCCCGGTAACGGTGCGGTTACCAGCAATTCACCGTTTTCAACGCGCGGTAGCAGCGATTCAAACTCTTCGGCTTTCGCCACAAACCAACTGCCACGGCCACTCAGTTGCAGGGCATCACCCAGCATCGGCAGACGTACGGTGCCATCGGCCAGACGCTGGCTGGCGACGATATTGAACATCGCACTGCGGCTGGCGGAAAGATAGAAGCTGCGTTTGGCGCGTTCTTTCGGACGGGCTTCATTGGTTGCCCAGCGTTTCGCCTGCACCAGATTATTGCCACCACGACCAAAGCGCTGGGTGCCGAAATAGTTCGGTACGCCCTGTTGGGTGATTTTTTCCAGACGCGCCTCGACATCAGCCATATCGCTTACCTGACGCAGCACCAGCGTAAACGCGTTGCCTTTCAGCGTACCGATACGCATCTTTTTGCGATGGCGTGAGGCGCGGACAACTTCGCAGCCTTCGAGATCAAACTGGCTTAAATAGGGATCAGTCTTGCCCGGCAGATGCAGGCAAAACCATTGTTCGGTAACGGCATGGCGGTCTTTGAGACCGGCATAACTGACATCGCGCGGATGCACTTTGGCAAATCGCGCCAGTTGTTCCGCGACAAACTGCGTGTTACAGCCATTTTTGCGGATCCGCACCAACAGATGTTCACCTTCGCCATCCGGCTCAAAACCCAGATCCTCTTCGACAATAAAGTCTTCGGGATTGGCTTTCAGCAGGCCGGTGGCAACAGGCTCGCCCAGCAACCAGGTGAGACGGGACATATCTATCATGCGGTAATCTTCCACAACATCATTCCTTAATCAGCAGAGCAACGGCTTCGCAGGCAATACCTTCGCCACGGCCAGTAAAGCCCAGCTGTTCGGTTGTCGTGGCTTTCACGTTGACGTCATCCATATGACATTGCAGATCTTCTGCCAGAAACACGCGCATCTGCGGGATGTGCGGAGCCATTTTCGGTGCCTGTGCGATGATCGTGATATCCAGATTGCCCAGCTTGTAGCCTTTTGCACGAATACGGCGCCAGGCTTCGCGCAGCAGTTCGCGGCTGTCAGCACCTTTGAATGCCGGGTCAGTGTCCGGAAAAAGTTTACCTATATCTCCCAGCGCAGCGGCACCAAGCAGTGCGTCCGTAGCCGCGTGCAGGGCAACATCACCATCTGAATGCGCCAGTAAACCCTGCGGATAAGGGATACGCACACCACCGATCACCAGCGGGCCTTCTCCGCCAAATTTATGTACATCAAAACCGTGACCGATACGCATTATGCGTTCTCCTCCTGGGATAAGCGGGTTAAATAGAATTCAGCCAGGGCCAGATCTTCTGGCCTCGTGACTTTAATATTATCGGCCCGTGCCGGGATCAGCATAGGATGAAAACCGCAATATTCCATTGCCGAGGCTTCATCTGTGACCACCGCACCTTCATTGAGTGCACGGYGCAGGCAGGTTTTCAGTAATTCGAGCGGGAAAAATTGCGGCGTCAGTGCATGCCACAGGTCCTGACGATCGACCGTATGTGCAATCGCTGTAATGCCCGGTTCACCACGCTTCATCGTGTCGCGCACGGGGGCGGCAAGGATCCCGCCCACTTTACTGGTGGTGGCAATCGCCAGCAGATTATGGAGATCGTCAGGATGCAGACACGGGCGCGCGGCATCATGTACCAACACCCAGCCGCTGTCTCCGGCAACATCCAGCCCGGCCATCACCGACTCAGCACGTTCCGCACCGCCTGCAACCACGCGAATACGCGGATCACGGGCAATGGGAAGTTGTTCGAATTGCGTATCGTGCGGGCTTAATGCCACGATAACCTGACTGACTTTGCCGCTTTGCAGCAAAGCGCAAATTGAGTGTTCTATCAGCGTCTTACCGCCAATAGAAAGATATTGCTTGGGGCATTCTGCCTGCATACGGCTGCCAATGCCGGCAGCCGGTAACACGGCAATAACCTCTGGAAGGGAAACTGCGATATGGCTCATGGCTATTGATTCAGGTTGTTTTGCGAAACGGTGCTACCAGGCGCACGTTTGTTGTCAGGCACCAGACGATAAAAAGTCTCGCCGGGTTTAATCATGCCCAGTTCATTGCGTGCGCGTTCTTCGATCGCTTCCTGACCGCCGTTTAAATCGTCGATTTCTGCGAAAAGTTGATCATTACGTGATTTCAGTTTGCCGTTATTAACTTGTTGCACCTGAACGTCATCGTTTACACGTACATAATCGTGAATACCATTCTTACCCAGCCACAGCGAATACTGTAGCCAGCCAAGTAAAATCAGTAATAGCAGTGTTAGTTTGCCCATCCCCGCCCCCTAAAAAAGCTGGACAATCATCCCACAACTTTCCCTCTGACTCCACTGTGGCAGTGGTAAAGCCGGTGAGAATCAGACTTACGCACGCAATTAAGGGTGAGAATGACACAATGGGTTACATCGTGAAGGGAATTTGCAGGGAAAACCGCCAGGAAAAGTCACCAGCCAGACAGGAAAGAGAAGACTGTCCAGAACATGCCGATAACGCAGACCGCGCTGGCCAGAGAGGTTTTAAACCAGCCACCGCCAAAGAACGTGCTGAACGCAATGCCTATCAGGACGGAAACGGGCATCAGCGCCAGAAAGAACGGCCAGGTGTAGAGCAGGAAAAACAGGGTGTTGGAACCATAAACCAGAAAAGGGATCGCGAACGCCAGCCAGTAGAAGACAAACCCGATGAATCCGCCCTGCATGGAGTAGGAAGGATCTTCGGTGTCTGCACTGTCGGTTTCCGGTATCGGCACGCGTGTCCGGGGGGTAATTTCCCCGGTGCGATCCACGCGGTTCCGACTGACAAGTCTGCTAAATAACGCCTGCATAGATGATCCCTGTATTTCAGTGTAAACCGGCACGCTCTGTGACGTTTGGCCGGCAACATTCAGGGATTGATAATAGCGCGCTGGCGCATCACTTCTAATAATTGAGGCACCAATTGTGTTACCAATTGTTCACCATCAAGATGCACATCCGGGGTTTCCGGTGGCTGATATTCTGAGTCAATACCGGTGAAGTTTTTCAGTTCACCCGCACGGGCTTTTTTATACAAACCTTTCGGATCACGTGCCTCGCAGATAGCCAGCGGCGTATCCACAAACACTTCAATAAACTGACCGTCTTCCAGCAAATCACGCACCATTTCACGCTCGGCGCGGTGAGGTGAAATGAACGCCGTCAGCACGACCTGCCCGGCATCCACCATCAGTTTCGCCACTTCACCTACGCGACGGATGTTTTCACGCCGGTCGTCGTCGGTGAAGCCCAGATCACGGCACAGTCCGTGACGGACATTATCGCCATCGAGCAGATAAGTGCTGACGCCCTGCGCATACAGCGCCTGTTCAAGCGCACCGGCCACGGTGGATTTCCCCGAGCCAGAAAGCCCGGTGAACCACAGCACCGCACCACGATGGCCATGTTGCTTTTCGCGATCCGCACGAGTCACCGTGTGCGGATGCCAGACAACATTCTCATCTTTTAAAAAAGTGCTGTCTTGTGACGCCATCTTATTTGCCACCCAGCAGGTCGCGCGCACCCCAGTGCGGGAAGTGACGTCGAACCAGGCTGTTCAGTTCCAGCTCAAATGCGCTGTATTTATCCGATTCCTGATATACCTGTTCAATGGCTTCACGTACCAGACCAGCACCCACGGTAACGTTGGTCAGCCGATCGATAAAGATCATGCCGCCGGTCACCGCGTTGCTCTGATAGTTATCCAGCACCAATGGTTCGTCGAAGGCCAGTTCCACCAGTCCGATACCATTCAGTGGCAGGTTTTCTACCACACGCTGCGTCAGCGAGTTAATTTCCACCTGATATTCGATATTTTCCACACGCGCACGGGCTTTCTTGCCGCCGACTTTGATGTCGTAACTCTGGCCGACGCTCAGTGGTTGCTCGGCCATCCACACCACGTCGACTTTGGCATTCTGTACCGGTTTAACCGTTTCTTCTGCATCGACCAGCGTGTCGCCACGGCTGATATCACGCTCATCGGCCAGCACCAGCGTAATCGCGTCGCCCGCCCAGGCTTCCTGCAAATCACCGTCAAAGGTCACAATGCGTGCCACGGTAGATTCCACACCGGATGGCAATACTTTCACCTTCTGACCGACACGGACAGAACCGGATGCCAGCGTTCCCGCATAGCCACGGAAATCAAGATTCGGGCGGTTAACGTACTGCACCGGGAAACGCATCGGTTGCTGTTCACGAATGTTAATAATGTTTACCGTTTCCAGCACGTCGAGCAACGTCGGGCCGGTGTACCAGTTCATTTTATCGCTTGATGTGGCAACGTTGTCGCCTTCCAGCGCGGAAAGCGGCACAAATTTGATGTCCAGATCGGTCGGCAGTTGCTGCGCGAAATCCAGATAATCCTGTTTAAACTGCTCGAATACCGCTTCGCTGTAATCCACCAGATCCATTTTGTTGACGGCAACCACCAGGTGACGGATCCCGAGCAAGGTCGCAATAAAGCTGTGGCGACGGGTTTGATCCAGCACACCTTTACGGGCGTCGATCAACAGGATCGCCAGATCACAGGTCGATGCACCGGTCGCCATATTGCGGGTGTACTGTTCGTGCCCCGGGGTGTCCGCAATGATGAACTTACGTTTCTCGGTAGAGAAATAACGGTAAGCCACATCGATAGTAATGCCCTGTTCGCGTTCGGCCTGTAAGCCATCCACCAGCAGTGCCAGATCCAGTTTCTCGCCCTGGGTGCCGTGACGTTTACTGTCGTTATGCAGAGAAGACAGCTGATCTTCGTAGATCTGACGGGTGTCATGCAGCAGGCGCCCGATCAGGGTGCTTTTGCCGTCATCGACGCTGCCGCAGGTCAGAAAGCGCAGCAGGCTTTTGTGTTGCTGAGCGTGCAGGTAAGCTTCAACGCCACCCTGCTCCGCGATTTGTTGTGCAATTGCGTTATTCATTAGCTGCGGCTCCTCAGAAGTATCCTTGACGCTTTTTCAGTTCCATCGAACCGGCCTGATCACGGTCAATCGCGCGTCCCTGACGTTCACTGGTGGTCGATACCAGCATCTCTTCGATGATCTCCGGCAACGTTTGTGCCTCAGATTCAACAGCACCGGTCAACGGCCAGCAGCCTAATGTGCGGAAACGCACCATTTTCTTCTCGATCACTTCGCCCGGTTGCAGATCAATACGATCATCATCAACCATCAGCAGCATACCGTCGCGCTCCAGCACCGGACGCGGTGCGGCCAGATACAACGGAACGATTTCGATATTTTCCAGATAGATGTACTGCCAGATATCCAGCTCAGTCCAGTTAGACAGCGGGAATACGCGGATGCTTTCGCCTTTGTTAATCTGGCCGTTGTAATTGTGCCACAGTTCAGGACGCTGGTTTTTTGGATCCCAGCGGTGGAAGCGGTCACGGAACGAATAGATACGCTCTTTGGCACGGGATTTTTCTTCGTCACGGCGTGCACCGCCGAAAGCGGCATCAAAGCCATATTTATTCAGCGCCTGCTTCAGACCTTCAGTTTTCATGATGTCAGTATGTTTGGCACTGCCGTGCACAAACGGGTTGATGCCCATTGCCACACCTTCCGGGTTTTTATGCACCAGCAGCTCAAAACCGTAATTCTTCGCCGTGCGGTCACGGAAGTCGTACATTTCGCGGAATTTCCAGCCGGTATCCACATGCAGCAGCGGGAACGGCAAGGTGCCCGGGAAGAAAGCTTTGCGCGCCAGATGCAACATCACCGAGGAATCTTTCCCGATGGAGTACATCATCACCGGGTTGGCGAATTCAGCAGCCACTTCACGGATGATATGGATACTCTCCGCCTCCAGTTGCCGCAAATGAGTCAGTCGTTTTTCGTCCATAACAGATCCTTTAAGCCAAATTCACAACCGACGGGCGTTGGGTGCCGTCAGTCTCAGGATGATGCCCAAACCAGGCCAGTTGCTGATGAAGTGATACCACTTCACCAATCACCAGTAACGCCGGCGCCGGCGCCTGCTGAGCCAGATGTTCAAGATTATCGAGTGTTCCGGTCAGCACCTGCTGATCAGAACGCGTTCCCCGTCCGATGACCGCAACGGGCGTATGCGCTGCGCGACCATGAGCGATCAGTTGCTGGCTGATTTCGGCAGCTTTAAGCGTGCCCATATAAATCGCCAATGTCTGCTGGCCTTTCGCGAGGGTCTCCCACTGCACGCCGTTGTTTTCCGGACGGCAATGCCCGGTCACGAATATCACACTCTGCGCGTAATCGCGGTGCGTCAGCGGAATACCTGCATAGGCTGTCGCACCGGCAGCCGCGGTAACACCCGGCACCACCTGGAAAGGAATGCCTGCCGCCTGCACCGCCTGTAATTCTTCGCCGCCGCGTCCGAAAATAAACGGATCACCGCCTTTGAGGCGCACGACTTTTTTCCCCTGCTGCGCCAGTTCGACCAGCAGACGGTTAGTGTCTTCCTGCGCGACAGAATGGCTGCCCGCACGTTTACCCACACAAATCTTGTCCGCATCGCGGCGCACTAAATCCAGCACGTCTTCGCTGACCAGATAGTCGTAAAGCACGACATCGGCCTGCTGCATCACCTGCAGCCCGCGAAGGGTGAGCAATCCTGCATCACCCGGCCCGGCACCGACCAGCGTGACATTCCCGCTATGCGAGATGTCTTCCGCGTTTTCTAACTGCTGTTGCAGCGCCTGTTCTGCTTCTGCGAGCTTTCCCGCAGAAGCGAGGCTGGCAAAGCGTCCGGCAAACAGTTGTTCCCAGAAACGGCGACGCGCACGCATTGAACTGAACTGTGTTTTCACATTGTCGCGCCAGCGTCCGGCGATATCGGCCATTTGCCCCAGGCTGCCCGGCAGTAGAGTTTCCAGCTTCTCGCGCAACATTCTGGCGAGTACCGGCGCTTTACCGCTGGAAGAAATCGCGACCACAATCGGCGAACGGTCGACAATCGAAGGGAAAATGAACGAGCACTTCGGCTGATCGTCAACCACGTTAGCCAGAACATGACGGCGGTTGGCCTGTTCAAAAACCTCAGCATTTAACGCGGCGTCGTCGGTGGCGGCAATCACCAGAAAAACATCGTCGAGCTGTTCCGGCAGAAATGCCTGTGCCGACCAGCTAACTTCTGCGGCCTGTCTGCGTTGTTCCAGCTCGGGAGAAAGTGCCTGTGCGACTATCCGTACTTGCGCACCTGCCCGCAGGAGGAGATCAATTTTGCGAGCAGCGACTTCGCCACCTCCCACGACCAGCACAGGGCGTTGTTTGAGGTCGGCAAATATTGGTAGATAGTCCACAAAAGCCTTTAATGATTGTCAGAGTTAATAAACAAACTATACGTGCAGGCAATAATTGATCTGAAATGACGAAAAGGAATGATTAGTTACTAAATGGAATATAGCCCGACAAAAAGAGCGGTTTGGGATAACGGGAAATTGTCTAATCGCACAGACAATCGCATACTGTACGCCCCAGAAAGACCGCCACACGCGGCCTGTTGTTTGATTGCCTTCCGGTCATATTGACCAGCAAATAAGGATTTTTGGCTATGTTTTCTTTTTTACGCATGAAGCGGACGCTGCTGGCGCTGAGCCTGAGCTGTGTCTGTATGGGTCATGCGATGGCGGCGTCCGCCCCGCTTCCGCCAGTGGGGATGATCGCCAGTCAGCAAATTCGCCATATCGCCACCTATTTTCCCGGACGCATGGCCGGCAGCCCGGCAGAACTGATCGCCGCGGATTATCTGAATCAGCAGTTCAATAAATTAGGATATACGAGCGATTTACGTGGCTTCGATACCCGCTATCTTTACACCAGCAATGCGGGCAAAAAGAACTGGCAAAATATTCACGCCACGTCGGTGATTGCCGCACGTGCAGGAGAAGTACCGCAGCAAATCATCGTGATGGCGCATTTCGATACCTATGTGCCGCAAAGTGACAGTGATACCAACCATAATCTCGGCGGCCTGACGCTGCAGGGGGTCGATGACAACGCTTCCGGCGTCGGTGTGATGCTTGAGCTGGCCGAACGCATGCAGGCCATCCCGACGCACTACAGCTTACGTTTCGTGGCGCTGAGCGCGGAAGAAACCGGTGCTAAAGGCGCGGAAGACTTTGTGAACCGCATGAGTGCTGAAGAGAAGAAAAATACGCTGCTGGTGATCAACCTGAATTCGCTGATCACCGGCGACCGGTTGTATTTCAACAGCGGCGCGAATACTTCCGTGGCCGTGGCGAAACTCACCCGCGTACGGGCGCTGAATATTGCGCACAGTCTGGGTATTCCGGCAGAAAGCCACGAAGGCGTACATTGCTGCGATGGCATAAAAGCGCTGGATGACGCACGGCTGCCGCTGCTGAACGTGACGGCGACTAACTATGCGCTGGGTAAGAAAGACGGCCTCCAGCAACGCGCGATCACCAGCCACTTCCCGCTGGGTACCACGCGTTATCAGAGCCAGTTCGATAATCTGCAGTATCTGGATAAAGCCCTGCCGGGACGCATTGAAAAACGTTCCCGCGATACGGTGAAAGTGTTATTCCCGTTGCTGAAGGATCTGGCGAAACCGGCGAAACACGCCTGACGGACCAAAGAAAACGGACGCTTTTGGCGTCCGTTGTTTTAGCTGTCACTCATGGAGGCCGCATTCGCGTTTCAGTCCAAAAAATCGCGTGTCTTCTTCCTTCATCCCTTCTTCCCATTTTTTCGTGGTGTGCGTGTCACCGACGGAAAGATAGCCCTGATCCCACAGCGGGTGATAGCTCAGGCCGTTATCTTGCAGATAACGGAAGATCTGACGGTTATCCCAGTCGATAATCGGCAGGATTTTAAACACACCACGTTGCACCGCCAGCACCGGCAGATGCGCACGGCTGCCGGATTGCTCACGACGCAGACCGGCGAACCAGGTCTGCACGCCGAGCGTCTGAATCGCACGATTCATCGGCTCGACTTTATTGATGTGATTATATTTCTCGATGCCCTCGACGCCCTGCTCCCACAGTTTGCCGTAACGCGCTTCCTGCCAGGCTGCCGAATGTTCAGCACGGAATACCTGTAAATTCAGGTTCAGCTGTTCGGTTAACGTATCGATGAACTGATAGGTTTCCGGGAACAGATAGCCGGTATCGGTCAGGATCACCGGAATGTCCGGTTTCTGCTGTGTGACTAAGTGCAGACAGACCGCCGCCTGAATGCCGAAGCTGGAAGACAGGGCGAATTCACCAGGCATATTTTCCAGCGCCCATTGCACACGCTCCTGCGCGGACAATTTTTCGAGGCTGACGTTAATTTCCGCCAGCGCCATGGATTGTCCGGACTTCGGCAGTTCATTCAGTTCAGCCAGAGTAAGGTTCAGCAAACTCATATCGCCTCCTGTCGGTTATCGCTCTTAATCATAAAAGTCACGTGCCGGATCCAGCACGGGCTTAATGATCCCTGCGCGGATCACAAAGTCGCCAAAGCCTTCACCGGTTTCGCGCTCTTTCGACCAGCGTCCGACCAGTTCGTCAATGATGCCCAGGATCTCTGCATCAGAAATATTTTCGCGGTACATGCGCGGAATACGTGTTCCGGCGCGGTTACCGCCAAGGTGCAGGTTGTAGCGGTTCATCGCTTTCCCCACCAGACCAATTTCGGCCAGCAGCGCACGACCGCAGCCGTTCGGACAACCGGTCACACGCAGCACGATGTGTTCATCGCCTACGCCGTGGCCGTGCATGATGCCTTCTACTTTGGTCACAAACTCAGGCAGGAAACGTTCCGCTTCCGCCATCGCCAGCGGGCAGGTCGGATAAGACACGCAGGCCATCGAGTTTTTACGTTGCTCGGTGACACCGTCGTCAATCAGGCCGTGATTACGCGCCAGGGTTTCAATCGCGTCTTTGTCTTTTTCCGCGACACCGGCCACGATCAGGTTCTGGTTAGCAGTAAGCCTGAAATCACCTTTATGGATCTTAGCAATTTCTGCCAGTCCGGTTTTCAGCGGTTTGCCCGGATAATCGAGAATACGGCCATTTTCGATAAACAGTGTCAGATGCCATTGTTTGTCGATGCCCTTTACCCAGCCGATGCGATCGCCGCGACCGGTGAATTCGTAAGGACGAATATCACCAAACTGAATGCCTGCACGTTTTTCAACTTCGGCTTTGAATACCGGCACGCCGACGCGTTCCAGCGTGTATTTGGTTTTGGCGTTTTTACGGTTGGTACGGTTACCCCAGTCGCGCTGCGTGGTCACCACGGCTTCGGCGACGGCCAGCGTGTTCTCCAGCGGAATAAAGCCCAGCTCGCTGGCAGTTCGTGCGTAAGTGGCTTTATCACCGTGGGCGATAGAAAGCCCGCCGCCGACCAGCACGTTGAAGCCGACCAGTTTGCCGTTATCGGCAATCGCCACAAAGTTCAGGTCGTTGGCGTGAAGATCCACGTCATTTTGCGGCGGGATCACCACGGTGGTTTTGAACTTACGTGGCAGATAGGTCGCGCCCAGAATCGGCTCTTCGTCGGTGGTTTCGACTTTTTCCTGATCCAGCCAGACTTCGGCGTAAGCGCGGGTGCGCGGCAGCAGGTGCTCGGAGATTTTCTTCGCCCACTGATACGCTTCCTGATGCAGTTCAGATTCCACCGGATTCGAGGTACACAACACGTTACGGTTAACGTCGTTGGCGGTCGCCAGCGCATCCAGACCGAGTTTGTTCAGCAACTGATGCACCGGTTTTACGTTCGGTTTCAGGATGCCGTGGAACTGGAAGGTCTGACGGTTGGTAATACGGATGCTGCCGTACAGTGTGCTGTCTTCAGCAAATTTATCGATGCCCAGCCACTGCGCTGGCGTCATCACGCCGCCCGGCAAACGGCAACGTAACATCATGGCATGACGCGGTTCCAGCTTCTGCTCAGCGCGTTCCGCACGGATATCACGGTCATCCTGCTGATACATGCCGTGGAAGCGGATCAACAGGAAGTTGTCACCGTTGAAGCCGCCGGTCAGGCCGTCTTTTAAATCTTCTGTGATGGTGCCGCGCAGGAAATTGCTTTCCTTCTTCAGGCGTTCGGCGTCAGCCAGCGGGGCATCGACGATCAGCGGGCCCGGACCGGGATTGAGTTCACTCCACAACTTATTGCTCATAAGGTTTTCGCTCATTGCTCTGATTCGTTAGTAGACGTCGCGCTGATAACGGCGATCAAGGCGTAATTCACTGAGATATTCGTCGGCAGTTTCCAGATCCATCACGCCGTATTCGGCGATGATTTCCAGTAACGCCTGTTCTACATCTTTCGCCATACGGTTAGCATCGCCGCAGACATACACGTGTGCGCCTTCCTGCAACCACTGCCAGACTTCAGCGCCCTGCTCGCGCAGTTTGTCCTGTACATACACTTTTTCAGCCTGATCCCGTGACCATGCCAGAGAGATATTGGTCAGCAAGCCGTCTTTCACGTAACGCTGCCACTCGACCTGATACAGGAAATCATCGGTAAAGTGCGGGTTGCCGAAGAACAGCCAGTTTTTGCCGGTGGCGCCGTCGTTATCACGCTGCTGAATGAAGGCGCGGAATGGCGCAATGCCGGTACCGGGCCCTATCATAATGACCGGCGTCTCCGGATTCGCTGGCAGACGGAAGTTGTCGTTATGCTCGATGAAGACTTTCACTTCACCGTCTTCTTCCAGACGATCGGCCAGGAAGCCGGACGCGCCACCAGAGCGCGGACGACCATCGATGTCATAACGCACCACGCCAACAGTAATATGGACTTCTGTTTCAGTTTCAGCCTGCGAGGAGGCAATCGAATACAGGCGCGGCGTCAGCGGACGCAGTAAATCCACCAGTTGCTGGGCATCCAGCTCAGTCGGTGCGCGGCGTACCATGTCAGCAAACGGCACGGTCTGGGCGTATTGCTGCAGCGCAGGCTTGTCAGCCAGCAGACCGGTCAGGTGTTCATCGCGGCACAGCGCGGCATATTTTTCGATAATCGGCGTGGTGTTTTGGGTCAGTTCGATGTGATGTTGCAGCGCTTCTGAAAGCGACAGTTTTTTGTCGTTCACCTCGACAATTTCATCGCCTTTCAGCCACAGCAGTTCAACGATTTCCTGCACCAGTTGCGGATCGTTTTCAAACCAGATCCCCAGCGCATCGCCCGGCTGGTAACGCAGGCCGGAATCACCGAGTTCGATTTCCAGATGACGCACGTCTTTATCAGAATCGCGGCCGGTAATTTTCTGGTTAACGGAAAGTGTCGCGGTCAGCGGCGCTTCTTTGGTGTAAGGGCTGCTGTCGACCTGATTCACACTGCCTGCCAGCGTCGGAGCCGCCTGCGCCCCGGTGTCAGCCGGTACGCGCTGTTTCAGCACATCGACAATACGCTTACGCCAGTTTTCGGCGGCTTCTTTATATTCCACATCAGCATCAACGCGGTCTAACAGGCGTTCTGCCCCCAGCTCGCCCAGACGGGTATCGAAATCTTTACCT
Organism: Rahnella sp. P4_A8; assembly: GCF_056402435.1. Taxonomy (NCBI): domain Bacteria; kingdom Pseudomonadati; phylum Pseudomonadota; class Gammaproteobacteria; order Enterobacterales; family Yersiniaceae; genus Rahnella; species Rahnella sp. P4_A8. The sequence goes on from NZ_JBFUHK010000007.1 coordinate 15,764, forward strand.
GCCTGACAGAAGAATTCGTAAGAGGTATCACCCAGCGCAAACACCGCAAAAGCCGTGTCTTTCATTTGCGGGGCTTTTTTGGATTGCAGGAATTTGTGCAGCGCGACGGCTTCTTCAGCCTGTTCGCCTTCGCCTTGCGTGGAGGCCACGATCAGCAACAGCTTTTCCTGACCAATTTGTTTGAATTTATAGTCACCGGCATTCACCAGATTGACGTTAATTTTCGCGGCGATCAGGTCATCACGCAGTTGCTCGGCAACACGGCGGGCGTTACCCGTTTGCGAGGCGGAAATCAGAGTGACTGACGCGGCATTCTGTACCGGAGCAGGAGCTGCCACCGCACCCGGTTGCTGATTAACCATGCCCCAGAAATACCCTGACAGCCAGGCCATCTGAGTCGGTGAGTAATCACCAATCGCCGATTGAAGGCGGGCCATTTGCTCGGGGGTCAGCGGGAGCAGTGAAGTTGGAGGAGCCTGAGTCGTCATCGCGGTACGAATTCCCTTATGCAAAAGCAAGTCATCAATCCGGCCTCCGGCGCTTTTTACAGTATATGTTCGCGCGGGAAAAACCTTTCAGAGGATGTAGGTTAACGAGCAGGATAATAACAATTAAAGAAGTGATGGAAATAATAAATAACCAAAATGACTAAGAGGATTTAGAGGTAAGGTCTATCTGAAAAAGTGGTAAGGCATGATTTTTATCCTACTGAAATCGCTAAAAAATTTACCTCACTGCGAGCAGGCTCTTTGCAAAGTGCCGGATACATAAAGAAAAACCCCGCCGGAGCGGGGTGATGAATATTTTTCAGTACTCAGCTAAGCGTGACGATTTTAAAGATGAAAAGCGTTGTGCTGTTCAAACCAGGCGAACTGTCCGGCGGCAAATACTGACATTTTACTGCCACTGTGGCCGACATCTGACAGGTCCATAAAGTGCCAGTTAAACGGTGTGTTGTTCTGTTCAGCGCGTTGCTGGGAGGTGGTGAAATAACTCTCGGCGCGCTCCAGACGGTTTGTCCCCTGCGCCATCGCCTGCTTGGATTTGCGCAGCAGGCGGTTTTCCGGATCGTCGTCTTCAGCCCCCACGGCAATCAGCACCGGTTTGGCAAAGTAATCATTCAGTTGCTGCTGGCTGACCGCCACCGGCGCTTCGCGTAAACCGTAAGGCCAGCGCTGATCGGTATCCGGTAATGTCCACCAGCCTGCCGCCGCACAGACCGCGGCTTTCACATTCGGCTCAGGCAACAGCGTCAGCATGCGGTGTACAAACTGGCAACCCGCGCTGTTTCCAAATAAATAGTATTGTTTCTGGCTGGTGACGCCCTGCTTTTGCAGCGTCGTAAACAAGTTATCGACCATGCTGAACGCCCACTGCGATTTCGGCAAACGGTGATGGGTTTTGCTGTCGGTCAGATTACCGAGGTTATAGCCAGCGGCGCCGGGGAAATCCTGCTCGCTGAAATGCGGCACGACCACGCGCAGATGATACTGATCAGCAACGGTCATCCAGTCATTGCGGTAAGTCGCGGCATTACGGTCCACGCCGGTCATCACCATAACCACCGGCGTAGTCTCATCTGCACCGACAGGCTGATAGGTGAAAACTTCCAGCGGCTTTTTACCCGGTGCCAGTGCAATATGCATCACACCGGATCCCGGTGGGAAAACCAGAGGTGCTTTACTGACCGGAGTTTTGGCAACCGGAGAGGCTTTAACCGCGGGTTGAACCGGTTTAGCCGCAGCGGGGACGGACTGCTGAGGGGTGGCAGTGGTCTCTGCCTGAACACCAGCCGAGAACAACAACGCCAGAACAGCGCAACGAAGCACAGTAATCATTCACTATCTCAACAAGTTAGTTTCTACCGGCTCACTGTATGCCAGCAATGCGGGCGGAGTAAAGAGAGTAAAAGTCAGGATTTGGTGAAGAAAAGCGCAGTTAAGTCATGGCACGTAAGCCGGTATTCCGGTACTATGCCGCGTTTTTTCGAGCAACGAGACATGCCTCATGACCACCACATTATTTAAAGATTTTCAGTTTGAAGCCGCCCACCATTTACCGCATGTGCCCGCCGGGCATAAGTGCGGACGGTTGCACGGCCACTCTTTCACCGTCCGTTTAGAAATCACCGGTGAAGTGGATCCGCATACCGGCTGGGTGATGGATTTCGCCGAACTGAAAGCTGCGTTTAATCCGACTCTGGATCGTCTCGATCACTATAATCTGAACGACATTCCGGGCTTAGAAAACCCGACCAGCGAAGTGCTGGCCGCGTGGATCTGGAACGAGATGAAACCTAAGCTGCCACTGCTCAGCGCCGTGCGCGTGAAAGAAACCTGCACCGCGGGTTGCGTATATAAAGGTTAACTCAGCATATCTCTTATGCAATGTTGAGATACTTATGTGTCTGCATTGAAAGCCGCCAGTTCCTTGCAATGCAGGTCGCAATGCACAGTCTGGTGGCTTCTTCTTTTTGACTGATTGGCTGCAGGGCAATAATCCGCGCTTTGCTGTCAGTCAGTGTTTCCAGCAGGGCATCCAGAGCGTCGATATCACGCTGACGCGCCACCGGATGTTTCACTTCATCGGCGCGTTTCAGTGCCTGCGGCAGAATGTCGTAACCGCCACGCATATTCACTTTCGGGGAAACCGTCACCCAGGTATTCACCGAGCAACGGACTTCGTGCGTGCCGCTGGTTTCAATCTGGCAACTGAAGCCGCTCTTTTCCAGCAATGACGTCAGTTCAGTCAAATCGTAAATGCATGGCTCGCCGCCGGTGATCACCACGTGACGCGCGGTGTAACCTTGCTGCGCGATAACCTCGAGCAGTTGTTCTGAGGTGGCGTTACCCCAGGCATCACTCTCTTCGGTTTTGACCAGAATGCGCTGCATATCGACTTCCCGATCGGCAATTTTATCCCAGGTGTGTTTGGTATCGCACCAGCTGCAACCCACAGGACAGCCTTGCAGGCGAACGAAAATCGCCGGCACGCCGGTAAAATAGCCTTCCCCTTGCAGGGTTTCGAACATCTCATTAATCGGGTACTGCATCGGTTTCTCAGTCATCTCTAAAAAAATCAGCGCGCATTATCGCAGATCGCAGGCGCTGCGCCAAATACAGGGCGCAGCGGGAGTGTGTGCAAAAATGTTTATCAGCGCAAAGAGCGGATGGCGTCAGTAAAGCGTTGCGTGATCTGCTGCGGTCGGGTAATTGCACCACCGACCACAACGGAATGCGCCCCCAGCGCTAAACATCGCGCCGCCATTTCTGGGGTATCCACGTTTCCCTCGGCAATGACCGGCGTCGTGCACTGCGCCAGCACCTGACGCAGGAAAGCGAAGTCGTCATGCCAGAGTTTGCTGCCCTGCGTCTCCTGAGTATAGCCGTGCAATGTTGTCCCGATACAATCAAAACCTAAAGCCTGCGCGTTTTGCGCTTCTTCTAAGGTCGCGATATCCGCCATCAGCAACAGGGACGGAAACTCTTTACGAATGTGTTGCACCAGCGCCGCAAGTTGCAGTTCACCCGGACGCTGATGGAACGTGGCATCCATCGCGATCATGTCCGGCGCAACAGTCATCAGCTCACGGACTTCTTTCAGGGTTGCGGTGATATAGACATCGCTTGCGGGGTAATCACGTTTGATGATGCCGATAACCGGCAGCGGCACGGTAGCGCGGATGGCTTTCACATCTGCGACGCTGTTGGCGCGGATCCCCGCGGCACCGCCCTGCATAGCGGCCAGTGCCATACGGCTCATAATAAAATCGCTGTGCAGCGGTTCGTCATCCAGCGCCTGACAGGACACGATCAACTGTCCCCTGACGGTCGTTAACATTGACTGATTCATACTCCCAACATCTCCTCAATTTCATTTTTAATAATCGTGACATGCGGTCCGTAGATCACCTGAATACCGTTTCCGCGGATCAGCACGGCGCGTGCCCCGCTCGACTTCAGCTTGTTTTCATCCACTTCGCTAGCCTGATGAACGCTGATGCGCAAACGCGTTGCGCAGCAATCCAGCTCGGCGATATTGGCCGCGCCGCCCAGTGCTTCGATAATCAGTCCGGCGCGATCGGTCACGACGTTATCCTGCTGAATTTCAGCCTCATCACGCCCCGGCGTTTTCAGGTTGAAGCGCCTGATCAGGTAGCGGAAAGAGAAGTAATAAAGGGCAAACCACGGCACGCCGACCAGCGGGACTTACATCCAGTGCGTTTTGCTTTCGCCCTGTAAAACCCCAAACAGAATGAAATCGATAAAGCCGCCGGAGAAAGTTTGTCCGATGGTGATCTGCAAAATGTGGGCAATCATAAACGCCAGACCGTCGAATACCGCATGCAGGACATACAGCATCGGCGCGACAAACAGGAACGAGAACTCAATGGGTTCGGTGATCCCGGTCAGGAAGGAGGTCAGTGCCGCCGACAGCAGCAGCCCGGCGACGCGTTTTTTATTCTCAGGCCGCGCCGTGTGGTACATCGCCAGACACGCACCCACCAGACCAAACATCATGGTAATGAAGCGCCCGGACATAAATCGTGAAGTGCCGATATAAAACTGCTGCGTATTGGGGTCTGCCAGCTGGGCGAAGAAGATCCGCTGCGTGCCTTCCACCAGATGCCCGTTAATTACTTCGCTGCCGCCGAGTGCGGTGGTCCAGAAAGGCAGATAGAAAATATGATGCAGGCCGAACGGGCCGAGCATGCGCAGCACAAAACCGTAAATGAAGGTGCCAAGGTATCCCGTCGCATCCACCAGCCCGCCCATGCCAAAAATCACTTTCTGGAAATGTGGCCAGATGAAGAACATCAACGCCCCGACCACGATGGCCGCAACGGAGGAGATGATCGGCACAAAGCGGGAACCGCCAAAAAACCCGAGAAACTGCGGTAATTCGATTTTGTTGTAGCGCTGATGGAGCCACCACGTCACAAGACCGATCACCACGCCGCCAAATACGCCGGTTTCCAGCGTCTGAATGCCGAGCGCCATTCCCTGCCCGGCGGCACTGAGATTGGTGGTCACCAGTTGCCCTTTGAGGATCAGGATGGCGTTGATGGTGGCGTTCATCACCAGGTATCCGAGCAGCGCGGACAAACCTGCGGTTCCTTTATCACTGCGTGCCAGCCCGACGGCGACCCCGACGGCAAACAACACCGCCAGATTGGCAAAGACGATCGATCCGGCACTGGCCATGACGGTGAAAATCGCCTGCAAGGCCGGAATATTCAGAAACGGATATGCCGTTAAGGTATTGGGGTTGGAAAGCGCCCCGCCAATACCCAGCAGCAATCCGGCTGCGGGCAAAATAGCGATAGGCAACATGAAAGACTTGCCAAACTTTTGGGCTCTTTCGAACCACGCCCCGCCCCCTGAACCATTGAATATTGACATGAGATAACTCCGCGTTGTGTTGTTGTGATAATTATTTTCACCACACTATATAATTAAAATAATAATTACCATCAAATGTGCAACGTTATCCATATGGAATTCTTCTGGCGTTAACTGCGTCACATCAGCCAAACTAGTCAGGTCAATTATTCTGAGGAGAGCCGAGTGAGTCAGACCAAGGAAACAGGCACGCTGTTACTGCGAATGCGTCAGGGACTGGAGAATTACAGTCCGACGCTGCACAAGCTGGGCAGTTTTGTGCTGGAACAGCCGCAGCGCGTGCTTTACCTGACCATCACTGAACTGGCGCGTGAGAGTGATACCAGTGAAGCCAGCGTCACGCGGCTTTGCCGCCAGCTCGGTTGCAAAGGGTTTACCGAGTTTAAGATGGGCCTCGCGCTTGAGACGCGACAAAATCCGACATTGCCGTCCGCTGAAGGGAATGACGACGTTCAGACGCTGATCGAAGACAGCATCACTGCCCTGCGTGATACCGGAAAACTGCTCGATCGGCAGGTGCTGGCGGATGCCGCGTTTCGCATTCATAACGCGCGTTCCGTTCAGGTGTATGGTGTTGCAGCCAGCGCTATCGTGGCGGATTATCTGGGTTACAAGCTGCTGCGTCTGGGCAAAGCGTCGCAATGTTTCGCTGATATGCACCGCGCGGCGATGAATGCCGTGAGCCTGGATAGTCAGGATATTGTGGTCGTGATTTCCAGCTCAGGTTCCACTAAAGATGTGTTGCACGCCGCCGCACTGGCGAAGCGTCAGGGCACCACAGTCATCGGTATCAGCAATACGTTGCGCAGCCCGCTTTCCTCACTGGCCGATATTTTACTGGTGGCCGCCAAACCCGAAGGTCCGCTGACGGCGGGTTTACTGACGTCCAAAGTCGGCGGGATGCTGCTGGTGGAATTACTGATCAATCAGCTGTTAACGCACTCTCCGGATTATCTGCAAGCCAGCGAACACAGCGCGAGTGCCACGCTTTCTTTATTGCTGTAAGACGGAGATCTTAACGATCTCCCTGAATTGCAGACATAAAAAAACCCGCCGGAGCGGGTTTTTATGAAAGCGTTACGGGGCAGTAATTACTGACCTTTAACTTCTTTCAGACCGTTGAACGGAGCAGGAGTACCCGCAGCCGCCAGCGCTTCTTCGATACGGATCAGCTGGTTGTATTTAGCAACACGGTCAGAACGGCTCATAGAACCGGTTTTGATCTGGCCAGCAGCGGTACCCACAGCCAGGTCAGCGATGGTCGCATCTTCAGTTTCGCCTGAACGGTGAGAGATAACGGCAGTGTAGCCAGCGTCTTTCGCCATTTTGATCGCAGCCAGAGTTTCGGTCAGAGAACCGATCTGGTTGAATTTGATCAGGATGGAGTTAACGATGCCTTTGTCGATACCTTCTTTCAGGATCTTGGTGTTGGTGACGAACAGATCGTCACCGACCAGCTGGATTTTGTCGCCCAGAACTTTAGTCTGGTAAGCAAAGCCAGTCCAGTCAGACTCGTCCAGACCGTCTTCGATAGAAACGATTGGGTACTGTTTAGTCAGGTCTTCCAGGAAGTGAGTGAACTCTTCAGAAGTGAACGCTTTGTTGCCTTCGCCAGCCAGAACGTATTTGCCATCTTTGTAGAACTCAGATGCCGCACAGTCCATCGCCAGAGTGATGTCTTTACCCAGTTCGTAGCCTGCTGCTTTAACCGCTTCAGCGATGACAGCCAGCGCTTCTGCGTTAGAACCCAGGTTTGGCGCGTAGCCACCTTCGTCACCAACAGCAGTACCCATGCCTTTAGATTTCAGCACTTTAGCCAGAGTGTGGAACACTTCTGAACCCATGCGGATAGCTTCTTTCAGCGTTTTAGCGCCAACAGGCTGGATCATGAACTCTTGAATATCAACGTTGTTATCAGCGTGTTCGCCGCCGTTGATGATGTTCATCATAGGCAGTGGCATAGAGTATTTGCCTGGGGTGCCGTTCAGTTCTGCGATGTGTGCGTACAGTGGCAGACCTTTAGAAGCCGCAGCCGCTTTAGCAGCAGCCAGGGAAACAGCCAGAATCGCGTTAGCACCGAACTTAGATTTGTTCTCAGTACCGTCCAGATCGATCATGATCTTGTCGATGTTAGCCTGATCTTTCGCGTCTTTACCGGTTACAGCCTGAGCGATAGGACCGTTAACCGCAGCAACGGCTTTCAGTACGCCTTTGCCCAGGAAACGGGATTTGTCACCGTCACGCAGTTCCAGAGCTTCGCGGGAACCGGTAGAAGCACCTGATGGCGCAGCAGCCAGACCAACAAAACCACCTTCCAGATGAACTTCAGCTTCTACGGTCGGGTTACCACGGGAGTCGATGATTTCACGGCCGATAACTTTAACGATTTTAGACATTAAGATTTCCTCAGTACAAGTTAACTAAAGCTTCAGACAAGAGATGCGCCAATGGCGCATCTCTTCCCCGGTATTTTATTTTACCTGACGCTTCTGATACTCACCGGCAGCCTTCACGAAGCCTGCAAACAACGGATGACCATCACGCGGCGTTGACGTAAATTCTGGATGGAACTGACAAGCGACAAACCACGGATGGTTAGGCAGCTCGATGATTTCCACCAGTTGCTTATCGCCAGAGCGACCGGCTACGCGTAAACCTGCGGCTTCGATTTGTTTGAGCAGCATATTGTTCACTTCGTAACGGTGACGATGGCGTTCAACTATTGTCGGCTCGCCGTACATCTCACGAACCAGGCTACCGTCGTTCAGGTGACATTGCTGTCCGCCCACACGCATGGTGCCGCCTAAATCACTGTCTTCGGAACGTACTTCGACGTTACCTTCTTCATCGCGCCATTCGGTGATGAGTGCAACCACCGGGAACTTACAGTCTGGCACAAATTCGGTGGAGTTGGCGTTCTCCATACCCGCAACGTTACGGGCGAACTCAATCAGCGCAACCTGCATACCCAGACAAATGCCCAGATAAGGAATGTTATTTTCACGTGCATAACGCGCCGTTGCCACTTTCCCTTCCACACCACGGTAGCCGAAGCCACCCGGGATAAGGATCGCGTCCAGGCCTTTCAGCACCTCGACACCACGGGTTTCGACATCCTGAGAATCGATAAGTTTAATGTTCACGGTCAGACGATTTTTCAGGCCGCCGTGTTTGAGCGCTTCAATCACAGATTTATAAGCATCTGGCAGCTCAATGTACTTACCGACCATGCCGATAGTCACTTCACCGCCCGGATTGGCTTCTTCGTAAACAACCTGTTCCCATTCGGACAAGTTGGCTTCCGGTGCGTTGATGCTGAAACGTTTACAAATATAGTCGTCCAGACCCTGAGATTTCAATAGGGCCGGGATTTTATAAATAGAATCAACGTCTTTAAGGGAGATAACCGCTTTTTCCGGCACGTTACAGAACAACGCAATTTTCGCGCGTTCGTTGGCAGGCACTGCGCGGTCAGAACGGCAAATCAGCACGTCCGGCTGGATACCGATAGACAGCAGTTCTTTTACAGAGTGCTGGGTCGGTTTGGTTTTCACTTCACCGGCTGCCGCCATGTAAGGCACCAGTGTCAGGTGCATATACAGCGTGTGCTCACGGCCCACTTCAACCGCCATCTGACGAATCGCTTCCAGGAACGGCAGGGATTCGATATCACCGACAGTACCGCCAATTTCAACCAGCACGACATCGTGGCCTTCGCCGCCTTCAATGATGCGTTCTTTGATGTTGTTGGTGATGTGCGGGATAACCTGGATGGTTGCGCCGAGATAGTCGCCACGGCGCTCTTTGCGCAGCACGTCGGAATAAATACGGCCCGTGGTGAAGTTGTTGCGACGAGTCATCTTGGTGCGGATGAAGCGCTCGTAGTGACCCAGATCGAGATCGGTTTCAGCGCCATCTTCGGTAACGAAGACTTCGCCATGTTGAGTTGGGCTCATCGTACCCGGATCCACGTTGATATACGGGTCCAGTTTCATGATGGTCACGTTGAGGCCACGGGCTTCGAGAATAGCCGCCAGAGAGGCTGCGGCAATGCCTTTACCCAGAGAGGATACGACCCCGCCGGTCACAAAAATATAATTAGTTGTCATGCTGAACCTGAGAGGTTAGGTTTAAAGATGATGGAGTAACCAAGACGGGAAAACAGTATACCGGAACCTTGTGTGCGCCACAAATAAACGTTTTGCTGTCCATCATCGTTTTCCTTACCGTCAGTTCAGAAGGGTTAACCCTGCCAGCGCTGTTCTTTCATTCGTTCAAAAACAAACAGTTAGCTTGTAAAAAGTGCTGTGTTGTTCGCATGACGCACTAAAACATCTTAGATTTCAATTTGTTGGACTTTACTGCTCTCAGATCAGCCGGTTAAGCACTGAATGACATTGAGCTTAACCGTTTCAGCAGATTCAGATCTTGTTTCCGATCAAAGTCGGAGAGCTAACTCAGCCTTCCTGCTTTTTCACCTGCTGCCAGGCGTCTTCCATCTGCTCAAGTGTAGCATCTTCCATGTTTAAGCCTTTTCCACGGATAATTTCCTCGACCTGCCTGAAACGGCGCTCAAACTTGCGGTTGGCCGCCTGCAACGCATCTTCCGCTTTGTGGCCTAAATGGCGGGAAAGATTCACCGTCGCGAACAGCAGGTCGCCGATTTCCTCGCCGAGCTTTTCTTCATCGATCACTGCCTGACGCGCTTCAAACATCACTTCGTCGATCTCTTCGTAGACTTTGTCGAGCACCGGCCCGAGTGTGGTCCAGTCGAACCCGACATTCGAACAACGTTTCTGAATTTTGTGTGCTTTCATCAGCGCAGGCAACGCGGAAGGAATGTCATCAAGCGCCGAATGCAGGGATTTCTCCGCCCGCTCTTGTGCCTTACGCGCTTCCCATTTGACCAGCACATCCTGACTGCTGGCGTCTTTCGACCAGGCCGCTTCCTGCCCAAAGATTTGCGGATGGCGGCGCTCTAATTTGTCCGAAATAGCATTGCAGATATCGTCAAACTCAAACAGCCCTTGTTCGCTGCCCATCTGCGCGTAAAACACCACCTGAAACAGCAGATCACCCAGTTCGTCGCGCACATCGTCGTAATCTTTGCGGGCGATGGCATCCAGCACTTCGTAGGTTTCTTCCAGCGTGTACGGGGCAATCGTCTCGAAAGTTTGCTCTTTATCCCACGGGCAGCCCGCTTCAGGGTCGCGCAGGGTTTTCATAATGGTGAGCAGGCGTTGTAAAGAAGAGTCGGTCATAGGATCTGTCCGTTTTAAAAGAGATGAGTCAAAAACATAAAAGAAAAGGCCCGACTGGCGGGCCTTATAAGCGTTTGATCAGCTGCCGTGAAGCCGCTTGGCTTCAATTACATCCGGCAACTGGTTCAGTTTGGCAATCACACGTCCCAGCACCTGCGGGTTGTAGATTTCGATATCCATGTCGATAGTCGCCAGTTGCTGGCGTGTGTCGCTGCGGCTGGCAACACCGAGTACGTTCACTTTTTCATTGGCAAGAATCGTGGTGATATCACGCAGCAGGCCGCTGCGGTCGTTAGCCACCACACGTACCACCAGTGAATACCCGCTGGAGTAACTTTCGCCCCATACGGCATCGACCACACGTTCCGGCGCATTCGAACGTAAATCTTCCAGTTGATCACAGTCGGCACGGTGGATGGAAATCCCGCGGCCCTGAGTGATGTAACCGACGATTTCGTCGCCCGGGATCGGCTGACAACAGCGCGCAATGTGGTGCATCAGATTACCGACACCTTCAACCACCACGCGGCCATTGTCTTTGGTACGGGTCGGTGGCGGTGTGGTTTTCTGCGTCAGCTGGCGCAAAGCTTCTTTATCCAGCTCTTCCGCACTCGGCTTTTTCAGCTGCGATTGCAGGAAGTTCACCATCTGATTCAGACGGATATCGCCGTTACCGATTGCGGCCAGCACTTCATCCAGCGAGTTGACGTTGTAGCGCGGCAGCAGCAGTTTCTCGGCATCTTTGATGCTGATATCCAGTCTGTCCAGCTCGTCATCGAGGATTTGTTTACCGGCAATAATGTTCTTATCGCGATCCTGTTTACGGAACCAGTTTTGAATTTTCGAGCGCCCGCGGCTGGTCGTGACGTAACCCAGACTTGGGTTCAGCCAGTCGCGGCTTGGGTTCGCATGCTTCTGGGTGATGATTTCAATCTGATCGCCCATATGCAGCTGATAGGTGAACGGCACGATGCGGCCGCCAATTTTCGCCCCGATACACCGGTGCCCCACATCACTGTGGATGTGATACGCAAAGTCGAGCGGCGTGGAGCCCATCGGCAGGTCGATCACGTCGCCTTTTGGCGTAAACACGTAGACGCGATCGTCGAACACCTGGCTGCGCACTTCGTCGAGCATTTCGCCCGAATCGGCCATTTCTTCCTGCCACGCGATAAGTTTTCGCAGCCAGGCAATACGACCTTCGTAGCCCCCGCTGCGGCCACCGACCACAGCGGTGCCTTCTTTGTATTTCCAGTGCGCCGCGACGCCCAGCTCAGCATCTTCATGCATCTGACGCGTACGGATCTGCACTTCCAGCGTTTTCCCACGCGGCCCCAGCACCACGGTGTGAATCGACTGATAACCGTTCGGTTTCGGGTTGGCGACATAATCGTCGAACTCATCCGGCAGATGGCGGAAATGAGTGTGCACAATCCCTAATGCGGCGTAACAATCCTGTAAACGCTCCACCACAATACGCACGGCACGCACGTCGAAGAGTTCGTCGAAGGACAGGGATTTCTTCTGCATCTTGCGCCAGATGCTGTAGATATGCTTGGGACGGCCGTAAACATCAACTTTGATGCCCTCTTCGGCCATCGCATTTTTAACGGTCGAGACAAAATCGTCGATGTACTGCTCACGGTCGATACGGCGTTCATGCAACAGTTTGGCAATGCGTTTGTATTCGTCAGGATGCAGATAACGGAAGCAGAAATCTTCCAGCTCCCATTTCAACTGGCCGATACCCAGACGGTTAGCCAGCGGCGCATAAATATTGGTACATTCTTTGGCCGCCAGTACGCGCTCTTCTTCCGGCGCATCTTTCACTTCGCGCAGATGAGCGATACGTTCAGCCAGTTTCAGCACCACGCAGCGGAAATCTTCCACCATCGCCAGCAGCATGCGGCGGACGTTGTCCACCTGCTCGGAAGCCATGGAATCGTTTTGCGTGGCTTTCAGCTGGCGGATGGCATCCATATCACGCACGCCATGTACCAGATCAGTAATGGCTTTACCGAACTGTTGGGTCAGGGTGTCTTCATCAATGATGCCGTCATCAACCAGCGGAAACAGCAGCGCCGCGCGCATACTGTCGTTATCCATGCTGAGGGTCGAGAGGATTTCAACCATCTCCAGACCGCGCCATAGCAGCAGCGAGGCGTCAGGATGGCCCTGCGTTTGTTGCTCGCAGTAGCGCCAGGTTTCGGCTAAACGCTCACATGATTGCTGGCTGGACAGTCCTAAACTATTGATCCAGTCGTCGAGCGCGAACTCGCCAGCCGTGTTCAGATGTGCACTTCTTACCGCAACCATACCCTCTCCCTACGTTTCTGACACAACACCTGTGTCAGACGGGTTGATAAACAGAGCCATCGATTCAAGGTGACCGGTGTGCGGGAACATATCCAGCATACGCACCCCGGCCAAACGATAACCCGCCTCCAACAAAATTTTACTGTCCCGCGCCAATGTTGTGGGGTTGCATGACACATACACCACACGCGCCGGGGCAAGCTTAACAATATGCGTCATCACGCCAGCAGCGCCACCCCGGGCCGGGTCCAGCAAGATTTTATTGAAACCTTGTGCCGCCCAGGGTTGTTTACTGACATCATCTTCCAGATTCTCATGGAAGAAGGACACATTCTCTAATCCATTATTCCGGGCATTATCTTGCCCATTCGCCACCAGTGTAGCAACACCTTCGACGCCGACAACCTGGTTAGCTCTTTTTGCCAGCGGAAGGGTAAAATTCCCCATCCCGCAGAACAAATCCAGCACGCGATCTTCCGGCGTCAGTTCCAGCCAGTCCAGGGCCTGCGCCACCATTTGCTGGTTAACGGCGTCATTCACCTGAATAAAATCGCGCGGGCCAAATTTCAGATTCAAACCATCAATCTGATAATAAGGGGGTTCGCCGCACAAAGGCTCCAGAGTCTCGCTGTCAGGCGCCAGAAAAATCGTTAACTGATGTTGCGCCGCAAACGCCGTCAGGCGCGCACGATCGGCTTCACTGAGCGGATCAAGATGACGCAGCACCAACAGCGGGCCGTTATCCGCCAGCACCATTTCCAGATGCCCGAGGCGTTTCGCCGCCGATAATGACGACAAACATTCCTGCACCGGCACCAGCAGTTGCTCCAGCTCAGGCCGCAGCACCGGGCAACGGGTAATCGCCACCAGATCGTTGGAGCCTTCCTGACGGAACCCCATCACCAGCGGGCCGCTGACGGCACCGGCTTTACGCCCCGGTTTAACGCCCGCAATTTGCAATCCCAGACGCGCACGACGGCGGTAACCGTATTGCGGACCGGCAATCACTGGCAGCGGATCCGCCAGAATACCGGTTTCGCGGGAAATCAGGCGTAATAACGCCGCTGATTTACTGCGCTGTTGCAGTGCCTCGCTGGCGTGCTGCTGTTGACACCCGCCGCAAGTGGAATAGTGCGGACACAGCGGTTTTACCCGATCGTCGCTGGTGGTCAGCAAACGCTTCAGCTTACCTTTGGCGTACTTGCTTTTATCTTCTGTTAAAGTGACTTCGGCCTGTTCGCCGGGCAGTAAACCACTGACAAATACGGCTTTGCCATTGTGGCGTGCCACACCTTGCCCGAAAGTATCAAGGTCGGTGGCGGTCACAGTTATCGTTTGCCGGGTCGTCACGCGACGGTTCGGAGAGTAGAATTGAGCCATTATTGTCGATTACACGCTGGTTTATTAAGCTTACTTTAGCTAATTCTCCCACATTGGAACCTCATGACCAAATATAGCCTTCGCGCACGGATGATGATCCTGATCCTGGCACCGACATTAATGATCGGTTTGCTGCTCAGCACCTTCTTTGTGGTGCACCGCTACAACGAGTTGCAGAACCAGCTGACAGAAGCCGGAGCCAGTATTATCGAGCCTCTGGCAGTCGCAAGCGAATATGGCATGACGTTCCGGGAACGCGAACCGGTGAAACGGCTGATCAGCCGTCTGCACCGTAATCACTCTGATATTGTACGCAGCATCAGTGTGTTTGATGGCGAGAACAAACTGTTTGCCAGTTCGACCAGCCAGCATGACGACAGTCCGTTGCAGGTAAAACGCATCGAAGACATTCCGCGCGAGCTGACGAAAACCCGTTCCGGCGATGTGCTGATCCTGCGCACGCCCATTCAGGCTGAAAACCATACGGAAGCGGATGACGAAACCTTCAGTGCCTCGCCGGACAACCGGCTGGGTTATATCGCCATTGAACTGGATTTACGTTCGGTAAAACTGGCGCAATATCAGGAAGCGTTCGTATCCACCATGCTGTTATTGCTGTGTCTGGGTATCGCCACGCTGTTCGCTTACCGCCTGATGCGCGACGTAACAGGACCGATCCGTAACATGGTGAATACCGTTGACCGCATCCGCCGCGGGCAGCTCGACAGCCGCGTGGAAGGCAACATGCCGGGCGAACTGAGCATGCTGAAAAACGGCATTAACTCGATGGCGATGTCGCTGACGGCCTACCACGAAGAAGTGCAGCAGAATATCGATCAGGCAACGTCAGACCTGCGCGAAACGCTGGAGCAGATGGAAATCCAAAACGTCGAGCTGGATCTGGCGAAGAAACGTGCCCAGGAAGCGGCGCGTATCAAATCTGAATTCCTGGCGAACATGTCCCACGAGCTGCGAACACCGCTCAACGGCGTGATCGGCTTTACCCGCCAGACACTGAAAACACCGCTTTCGCCAACGCAGGCGGACTATCTGCAAACCATTGAGCGCTCCGCGAATCACCTGTTAACCATCATTAATGACGTGCTGGATTTCTCCAAGCTGGAAGCTGGCAAACTGGTGCTCGAGCATATTCCGTTCTCGCTGCGTGAAATGCTCGATGAAGTGGTTATTTTGCTGGCGCACACCGCGCATGATAAAGGTCTGGAACTGACGCTGAACGTCCACAACAACGTGCCGGAAAACGTGCTGGGCGATCCGATGCGCATGCAGCAAGTGGTGACTAACTTGCTGGGAAATGCGATTAAATTTACTGAAACCGGCAACATCGATATCAATGTCGAGCTGCGTTCGCAGAACAATTTGCAGGTGGAACTGGAAGTGCAGATCCACGATACCGGCATCGGGATTTCCGAACGTCAGCAGTCGCAATTGTTCCAGGCTTTCCGTCAGGCTGATGCCAGCATTTCGCGCCGACATGGCGGCACCGGATTAGGGCTGGTGATCACCCAGCGTCTGGTGAAAGAAATGGGCGGAGACATCAGTTTCTACAGCCAGCTGAACCGCGGTTCGACCTTCTGGTTCCACGTCACGCTCGAGCTGAATGAAAACCGTCATATTACGCCGGTTTCCATGAATCATCTTGAAGGCAAACGTCTGGCCTATGTTGAAGCCAATCCGGCGGCGGCGAAAGCCACGATGGAAATCCTGCAGGCCACACCGCTGGATATCACACATCGCACCACGCTGGCTGCGCTTCCTGAGCCATGGTACGACATCATGTTGTGCAGCATTCCGGTCAAACCGGATCAGGTTCTGGCGGACTACGAGGGTAAATTGCAGAAAGTGCTGGGCATGACACAGCACCTTCTGCTGGCGCTGCCGAGTCAGTTCCAGGTGGATGCCGAAGAATTGAAAAGGCGTGGCGTTCAGGCCTGTCTGATTAAACCGATGTCGAGTATCCGCCTGCTGCCGCTGTTGTTACATGAACAACAGGCTTCCGTCAGGGTGATCGGTAACGACGAAGATAAAACCTCGCGTCTGCCGCTGACCGCCATGGCGGTGGATGACAATCCGGCAAACCTCAAACTGATTGGCGCCTTGCTGGAAGAACTGGTGGAAACCACCGTGCTTTGTCACAGCGGTGAAGAAGCCATCGATGTCGCACGTCATACCGATCTGGATATTATTCTGATGGATATTCAGATGCCCGATATCGACGGCATTCGCGCCAGCGAAATCATCCACCAGATGGCGCGCCATGCCAAAACGCCGGTGGTGGCCGTCACCGCCCACTCGCTGAGCGGCGAGCGTGAACAGTTACTGAAACTGGGGATGGACGATTACCTGTCTAAACCCATTGATGAAAGCATGCTGAAAAATGTTCTGTCGCGCCATCATCAGCATCAGACACAGCTGGATTCACCGTTGCAGGCCAGCGAGTCACTCGCGCCGATCAGCACACTCGACTGGCAACTGGCACTGAGTCAGTCAGCCAATAAAGTCGCGCTGGCGCAGGATTTGCTGCAAATGCTGGTGGAGTTTCTGCCGCAGGTGGCAGAACGGGTGGAAGCCGTCACGCGTGGCGAACCGGACGACGATATTCTGGCGCTGATCCACAAGCTTCATGGCAGTTGCAGCTACAGCGGCGTACCGCGTCTGAAACGACTGTGTTTCTACATTGAACAACAGCTTCGTCAGGGCGTCAGCGTGGAAACGCTGGAACCGGAATGGTTTGAACTGCTTGATGAAATTGACAACGTGAAGCGCGCAGCAGTGGCGTATTTACCGAGGTAGTCATTAAAAAGATTAACGCCCGGCATCGTCCGGGCGTTTTCGTGTCGTCAGAACCAGGTCGTCACCGCGCCGGTCACATCCCACTGTTCATTCACCAGCAACAACTGACGCCATTTGTCGAACGTCAGGCACGGATGACAGATATCAAACACCAGCATGTCGCCGACTTTCAAATCCGCATCTTCCGGGATCGACATAAACGCATGCTGATCCATCATCGCGAATACTTTCCAGTCGTCAGGCGCGGGCACCACCGTGGTGTATCCGGCCTGTGTGGCGCTGCGCGGACGAAAATGTCCGGCCGCTTTCGGGTATCCGGCATCATAACCGGCATCACGTTTGCCGAACGCAATAATGGCCCTGCCCGGTTCCGGCAACGACTGCACGGCTGCCCAGACCTGCAACGCTGGCTGTAAACTGCTGTTCATTTCACGCGCCACCGGATTGCTGGTTTGCATGCGTTCCAGCGCCGCCTGATACGCGCCAACGTCGTGTGTCACGTAACAACCGGAACGCAGAATGATATCCAGCACGTAGCGTTTTTCTGCATCAAGATGGGTTTCTTCCCGCGTCAGTTCCTCGGCAACCACATCGAACCAGGCGGAACCTGCACCGGTCAAAATCACCTGGGGTTCAGCAAATTCTCCGGCCTGCGCCAGCGCTTCGGTACGTGTCATCACGTGACGCAGGAAACGGCGGATCACCGCTTCATCATTGCTCACGCCTTCATAAAGCTCGACGCCGACCAGCGCCAGTGACTGCGGCCAGCGCTTCACCGCCGCCAGTACGTCGGCTTCCTGTTGTTCGGTGCGAATACCGGTGCGCCCGCCCGTTATGCCGTACTCAAACATCACCCGCAGTTTCTGTCGCTGGCTGGCGAAATAGTGCCCGAGCGCATCGGCGTTCTCAGCAGAATCCACGATGCAGGTAAAATCAAATGCCGGGTCATCACGCAGCAACCCGGCAATGATTGCCATGTTGCCTTTCCCCACCAGCTGATTCGCCATGATCACTTTGCGCACACCGTGCCGGAACGCGGCATTAACCTGCGGTGCCGTTGCCAGCGTGATGCCCCATGCGCCGAATTCCAGCTGCATCTGATACAACTCAGGGCTCATGGTGGTTTTGCCGTGCGGTGCCAGTTTGAGCTGATAACGCTGGATAAATTCACGCATCCAGGAAAGGTTGTGTTCGATTCTCTCTTCGAGCAGCACCGCCACCGGCAGGCTGACGTCTTCACGCAGGATATTCCAGCCCTGTTCACGGATATCGCGCATGCGCGCACCGTCACTCAGCGGCCCCAGCCCTTTCGTTTGCGTATTAACTGGCTGCTGTGAAAAATCGATCTCTGACATACGTGTTTTCTCATTGGCGAATGTCTTTAAAACCTAACGTAAAACCGAGGGAAATAAAATACAAAAACCGGCGCAGGCTGGGCCTGAACACCGGTTTTATATCCTGAGTGCTGTCGGTTAAAGCTTTTGCGATAACTTAATAGTGGCGGCAATATTTCGTGCTGATTTACGCAAGTTGTCTGCGGCGTTTTTCAGGGCATCATCGAGCGTACAAATGCTGTAGAGCACGCTGAAAACAGCATCCAGACCATGGTCGTAAACGACATCAACATCTTTTGTCAGACTGCCGGCAATACCAATCACGGGCTTGTTGTAACGTTTAGCCACCCGTGCCACACCAATTGGCACTTTGCCATTGATGCTCTGACTGTCAATCCGCCCTTCACCGGTAATCACCAGCGTGGCATCTTTCACCAGTTCATCCAACCCCAGCGCATCGGTGACGATCTCAATGCCCTGGCGCAGTTCGGCATGACAGAACCCGTAAAGTGCCGCTCCCATGCCACCGGCAGCACCGGCTCCGGGAACATGCTCAACGTCGATACCCAGATCCTGTTTGATCACCCGGGCGTAATGATGCAGATAGCCGTCGAGCTGTTCGATCATCTCCGGTGTTGCCCCTTTTTGCGGGCCAAAGATGGCAGAAGCTCCGTCTTTGCCGGTCAGCGGATTCGTGACGTCACAGGCCACTTCAAAGCGGCATGTTTTAATTCGCGGATCCAACCCGCTGATATCAATGTGGTGCAGTTTTTCCAGCTCGCCTCCGCCCTGACCAATAGATTTGCCATCTTTGGTCAGCAACTTCGCGCCCAGCGCCTGCATCATGCCAGCGCCACCATCGTTGGTAGCGCTGCCACCAATCCCGATAATGCAGTGTTTTACGCCGTGGCCGAGAGCAGAATGGATCAGTTCCCCTGTACCATACGACGTGGTTTTCAGCGGATTACGTTGCGCCGGAGGAACACTTTCCAGCCCGCTGGCCGCCGCCATTTCGATGAAAGCGATTTTCTCATCACCTGAAAGGCCAAAAAACGCTTCAAGCGGGGTGCCCAGTGGTCCGGTGACATTCACCTTCACCACACGCCCACCGGTAGCCGCCACCATGGCTTCCACCGTGCCTTCGCCGCCATCGGCAACCGGCAACTTGACGTACTCCGCCTCGGGGAAAATCTCACGGAACCCACTCTCGATGGCTTTTGCCACATCCAAAGCAGACAAACTTTCTTTGTATGAATCCGGTGCGATCACTATTTTCATAAAGTCATTACCTTCATAAACTGCACGCGCCGATGTGGAAAAGCGTCCTGTCAGTTTTGCATCCTGCCTGAAGGGCCGCGCGCCAGCCGTGTTCATTCAGCGCCGCGCGTCCGCCGCAGACTAACGGGTAACTTCAACCTTCGCTAAGGTTTCATAATAGCGTGCAATAGCGCTATGGTCAGATTGCCCGTGACCATCCGCTTTCAATGCCTGCATCATTTCCATGACCAGCGAGGTCAGAGGCAGTTGTGCGCCGACGCTGTGTGAGGTGTCCAGTGCGTTCGCTAAATCTTTGATGTGTAAATCAATACGGAAGCCCGGTTTGAAGTTGCGATCCATCACCATCGGCGCTTTCGCTTCCAGCACGGTACTGCCTGCCAGACCACCACGAATTGCCTGGAAAACCAGATCCGGATCCACGCCCGCTTTGGTTGCCAGCACCAGTGCTTCTGACATCGCCGCAATGTTCAGCGCCACAATCACCTGGTTCGCCAGCTTGGTCACGTTGCCTGCACCAATATCACCGGTATGCACCACCGAACCTGCCATGGATTTCATGATTTCATAGCATTTATCAAACACGGCTTTGTCGCCACCCACCATGACAGACATAGTGCCGTCGATGGCTTTTGGTTCACCACCGGAGACCGGCGCATCGAGCATCGCGATTTGTTTAGCGGCCAGCGCCTCACTGATTTCACGACTTGCCAGCGGCGCGATAGAACTCATGTCGATGAAAATGGTGCCCGGACGAGCGCCTTCAATCAGACCATTTTCGCCCAGCGCCACGTCTCTCACCTGCGGCGAGTTTGGCAGCATGGTGATGATCACATCAGAAACCGCAGCCACCGCTTTTGGTGTGTCTGCGGCTGTCGCGCCGAGTTGGACAATTTCGCCGACGGTATCCTGATTGCGGTCCATAACGACCAGCTCGTAACCTGCTTTCAGCAGGTTTTTGCTCATAGGCTTGCCCATGATGCCTAAACCAATAAAGCCAATTTTCATTCGGGTATCCTCTTTATATTGATGTAATGAGAGCGGATCACTGGGTGAAGCGATCGCACAGCGCCTGTGTGCCTGCACGGAAAACGCCTAAATCACTGCCGACAGCCACGAAGGTCGCGCCCCACTCCAGATAACGGCGCGCATCCGCTTCAACCGGTGCCAGAATACCGCTCGGTTTGCCATGCGCTTTTGCACGCGCAAAGATGTGACGGATAGCGGCCTGCACGTCCGGGTGTCCGGCGTTGCCCAGATGACCCATGCCTGCGGCCAGATCACTCGGGCCGACGAAAATGCCATCGATGCCATCAACGGCAGCAATCGCGTCCAGATTATCGACGCCCTGCTGGCTTTCGATTTGCACCATCACCGCGATGTTGTCATTGATGCTGTTGAAGTAATCCGGCACGGTGCCGAACATGTTGCTGCGGTGGGAAACGGAAACGCCGCGGATCCCGGCAGGCGGATAACGGGTCGAAGCAACGGCCAGCTCAGCCTGTTCCTGTGTTTCCACAAACGGCACCAGGAAATTGTAGAAACCGATATCCAGCAGACGTTTAATCACCACCGGATCGTTGAATTGCGGACGAACTACCGGCGCGCTGCGGCTGCCTTTCAGCGCCATCAGCTGCGGCACAAAAGTGCTAACATCGTTTGGCGCGTGTTCGCCGTCGAGCAGCAGCCAGTCAAAACCTGCGAGGCCAAGCACTTCGGTTGAGATCGGGCTGGATAATGCTGACCAACAGCCAATCAGGGTTTTCCCTTGCAATAAGTCCTGGCGGAACCGGTTTGGAATCATTTGATTACTCATATCTGACCTCATAAAAGGGGGCAGAGCCGGGATGCCCGGATTACCCCGCATCGCAATTTACTATTTCTTAAGTTCCAGACGTTTGATATCGCCGACCACCAGCAGATAGCAAAGCATCGCCATCAGTGCTGAACAGCCCACAAAAATTAATGCCATATTGAAAGAATGCAGACCTTTCACGATGTAGCCGATCACCAGCGGCGTCACGATGGAGGCCACGTTACCGAACACGTTGAAGATGCCGCCGCACAGACCGATGACTTCTTTTGGCGCAGTATCCGCAATCACTGGCCAGCCGAGCGCTCCGAAGCCTTTACCGAAGAACGCCAGCGCCATCAGGGTGACGACCAGTACGTTATTGTCCGTGTAGTTACACAAAATGATGCTGGTGGCTAATAACATGCCCAGCACGATAGGAATTTTACGCGCCACGGTCAGCGAATAGCCGCGTCTGATCAGAAAATCTGAGAACACGCCACCCAGCACACCGCCCGCAAAACCACACAGCGCAGGAATTGCGGCAATCATCCCCACTTTAAGAATAGACATGCCCTTTTCCTGAACCAGATAAATCGGGAACCAGGTCAGGAAGAACCACGTAATACTGTTAATGAAATACTGTCCGAAGAAGATCCCAAGCATCATGCGGCTGCTCAGCATCTGACGAACGTAGCTCCATTTCGGGCCGTTTTTCGCGCTGTCCGTTTTCTTGTGGTCGATATCAACAACGGCACCGCCGTCTGTCAGATACTCCAGCTCACTTTTAGAAATATGTGGATGTTCCGGCGGGTTGTGAATGAATTTGATCCACACCAGCGTCAGCACAAAACCCAGCACGCCCATCACGATGAAAACATGTTCCCAGCCCCAGGCATAAGTCAGCCAGCCCAGCAAAGGCGAAAACAGTGCCAGTGAGAAATACTGTGCGGAGTTAAAAATCGCGGAAGCCGTGCCGCGTTCAGTGGTCGGGAACCAGGCAGCCACAATACGGGCGTTCGCCGGGAAGGATGGAGCTTCGGAGAAACCGAGCATGAAACGCAACATGAACAGCGTCAGTGCGCCGTACGCCAGCGGGAACCAGCCCACAAAACCCTGCAACAGGGTGAACAGCGACCAGAAGAACAGGCTGTAGGTGTACACTTTTTTGGAGCCAAATCTGTCCAGCAGCCAGCCGCCGGGCAATTGCATAATCAGATAAGCCCAGCCGAACGCGGCAAAGATTTGTCCCATGTCGGCAGCATCCAGGCCCAGCTCACGCGCGACCTCGGTTCCCGCGATAGAGAGCGTTGCGCGGTCAGCGTAATTCACCGCCGTGATTAAAAAGATAATCAGCAAAATATAGTAACGGATATGGGTCCGTACCTTACTTTGCGCGATTGTCCCGGACTGAGATTGAATGTTCATGGTGACCCTCATTGTCATAATGCGAAAATTTTTCAGGGAGCTCACCGTTATTGAAATAACGTTTTTCGTTCACCTGTGGTTATTCGCCGTACAGCGTCTTAATTCGAAACAGGCAATAAACACTTTATTTATGATCGCCTGAAATTTACCTGTATTACTTTCAACGTCACCTTCAGAGGGCCAATACAGTATAAAAAGGAGGCCACGAAATAACACTGTGCATTCGCCCAAGAATAGCCCCGTTGATTGTGACTATTCTTTTGCATCCACACATCGGTGTGGGAGGAGAATCACAGATTGTGCGGAACCGATAACCGCTCAAATCAAAGGGTGATTTACATCACATTTATTCTGTCACCTGCCACACAGAATGACGTTCATCGGGCAAAAAGCTGGTCAGTTGCACAATGAGGTTGCCGGAAGACTGCCTTATAATGGATGCCATACCCTGTATTACCAGAGCATGTTTACAAGAACATTATTGAGCGTCAACTTCAGATAATTTACCGGAATTTTTTGTTCCGGGATGTTTAATAAACGCGGAGACAGTTATGTCACGTAATAAAGATAAAGAACACGCTACCGAAGCGCTTTTTATTAAAGTTCATGAAAGCGATAACGTGGCGATTATTGTGAATGACAACGGCTTAAAAGCCGGCACCCGATTTGCGAACGGTCTGGAATTAATTGAGCATATTCCGCAAGGCCATAAAGTGGCGTTAGAACCCATTGCTAAAGGCGGCGATATTATTCGTTACGGAGAAGTCATTGGTTATGCCGTACGGGATATCGCGCAGGGCAGCTGGATTGATGAATCCCTGGTGGAATTACCGGTCGCCCCTGAACTTTACAGCCTGCCGCTGGCCACCCGTGTGCCACCCGCGCTGCCACCACTCGAAGGCTATACCTTTGAAGGCTACCGCAATGCCGACGGCAGCGTCGGCACCAAAAATCTGCTGGGAATCACCACCAGTGTGCACTGCGTGGCGGGCGTAGTGGATTACGTAGTGAAAATCATTGAACGTGATTTGCTGCCGAAATTCCCCAACGTCGACGGTGTCGTGGCACTGAATCATTTGTACGGTTGCGGTGTGGCGATTAACGCCCCTGCGGCCATTATCCCGATCCGCACCATCCACAATCTGGCGCTGAACCCGAACTTTGGCGGCGAAGTCATGGTGGTCGGTCTGGGCTGTGAGAAGCTGCAACCCGAGCGCCTGCTGGAAGGCACGCCGGATGTGCAGGCGATTTCACTCGATGACACGCACATTGTGCGTTTGCAGGATGAGCAACATGTCGGTTTCCAGTCGATGGTTGACGATATCCTGACGGTCGCACAATTTCATCTGGAACGCCTGAACCGCCGCCAGCGCGAAACCTGTCCGGCTTCCGATCTGGTTGTGGGCACACAATGCGGCGGCAGTGATGCCTTCTCCGGTGTCACCGCCAACCCGGCAGTCGGTTACGCTTCGGATTTGCTGGTGCGCTGCGGTGCAACAGTGATGTTTTCAGAAGTCACAGAAGTGCGCGACGCTATCCATCTGCTGACACCGCGTGCAGCGGACGTCGACGTGGGTAAACGTCTGCTGGAAGAAATGGCCTGGTACGATAATTATCTGTCGCTGGGACAGACCGACCGCAGCGCCAACCCGTCTCCGGGCAACAAAAAAGGCGGTCTGGCTAACGTGGTTGAAAAAGCACTGGGTTCGATTGCTAAATCCGGTACCAGTGCGATTTCAGAAGTGTTGTCTCCGGGACAACGTCCGACCAAAAAAGGCCTGATTTACGCCGCCACACCTGCCAGCGATTTCGTCTGCGGGACACAGCAACTGGCTTCCGGTATTACCGTTCAGGTATTCACCACCGGACGCGGTACGCCATACGGCCTGCTTGCCGTGCCGGTGATTAAAATGGCAACACGTACCACGCTGGCAAACCGCTGGCACGATCTGATGGATATCAATGCCGGGACAATTGCGACCGGTGATGCCACCATCGAGGATGTGGGCTGGGAACTGTTCCATTTCATTCTGGACATCGCCAGCGGTCGCAAGAAAACCTGGTCAGACACCTGGGGCATCCATAATGCGCTGGCGGTGTTTAACCCGGCGCCGGTAACCTGAGTTACCGTTTTGCGGATAAACGAAAGGCCAGCAATGCTGGCCTTTTTTGTGCGTCTGATTTGATTCACAACTTACTGCGCCGCAGCGGCACCGGTTTGTTCTGCACCCACCAGCCCGACTTTCAGGTAACCGGCTTTACGCAAGTTATCCATCACGCTCATCAGCGTTTCGTAATCGACACTTTTGTCCGCGCGGAAGAAAATCGTACTCTGCTTGTTACCCTGAGTACGCTGATCCAGCATCGCGGTCATATTATCGCTGTTCACGGGCGTGTCGCCGAGGAACAGTTGCTTGTCAGCTTTCACCGACAGGAAAATCGGTTTCTCCGGACGCGGCTGCTGTTTTGCCGTCGAAGCCGGTAAATCCACCCGCACATCAACGGTGGCCAGCGGTGCCGCCACCATGAAGATGATCAGCAATACCAGCATGACGTCGATAAAAGGCGTGACGTTGATGTCATGCATTTCACCACTTTCGTCGATATCGTCGTTTAACCGAATAGCCATAATCTGTTCTTACCCTACGCGTAACTGACCTGTCTGACCGCGTGGCGCATTGCCTTCGCTGGCAGCCAGATCCAAATCACGGCCCTGTAACAGGATAATCTGCGCCGCCACATCGCCTACCTGATGACGGTAAGAGGTGATGGTACGGGCGAAAATATTGTAGATGACCACCGCAGGGATAGCCGCAACCAGACCCACAGCCGTGGCCAGTAAGGCTTCGGCGATACCCGGTGCGACGACCGCCAGATTGGTAGTCTGCGTCTGTGCGATACCGATGAAGCTGTTCATGATGCCCCATACGGTACCGAACAGGCCGACGAAGGGAGAGATTGCTCCGATGGTCGCCAGAATACCGTTGCCACGGCCCATGTAACGACCCGCGGCGCTGACGCGGCGCTCAAGGCGAAAACCGGTACGCTCTTTAATGCCGTTGTTGTCAGTCGATCCGGCAGACAGTTCCAGCTCGTTCTGCGCATCGCGGATCATCTGCGCGCTGATGCTGCTGGCAGCGAAACTTTCAGCCTGCTCGGCGGCTTCGTCCAGCGTACGAACGGAGGACAACGCATCAAATTCACGGCGCATACGGCGTTTGCCCGTGAAGACTTCCGCACCCTTGCTGAATAACAATGCCCAGGTGACTACAGAAGCCAGCAGCAGACCGATCATGACGGTCTTCACCACCACATCAGCGTGATGGTACATGCCCATAACAGACAAATCGGTTGGGATCACGGGTGCCGTCTCTGCTGGCGCGGGTTGCATCACCGGAGCTGGCGTTGCGTCACCGGTCGCCGGTGCGTCAGCCGTTGCAGGTTGAGTTGCTGCAGAATTGACGGCTTGTCCCGCCGGCGTCGCAGGTGCAGCCATCGCGTTGCCGCTCAGACCAGCAACCAACATTAACGACATCAGTAATGAGGTCGCCTCTTTCATCTTATTGCGAGCCGTTTTCACGCGTCGCCTCCAGCCAGAATCAGTGTGTAGAAGGAATGAATAACGCCGAATGATATCAAAGAAAAAGGCCTAATTGATAGTCGTTCTCATTATTATTTACATTGTCCCGCCTGCCGCCCGACGTGTCATTGACAGATGACAAGGTTTTTCCTGTTTGTACAAAGGTTGAACAATTTAACCTCCGTCACACTTTCAAAAAAAATCACACAGTAAATCAATCATCTGAGCTTCATTACTCAAGTTAAAACAACGTTTTAAATATTAAGCAACAGCTTTTTACATTTGTTACGAGTTTGTGATAACGCTCAAATACCGCACAACAAAAAATAGGATAAAGTGCATTCACTGGCGAAGACCTCACACCGGCACGTCATGCATCCCTATCATTTAAAAGCTTATTCAGACATTTTTCAAAATGAACCGGCAACGCCTCTGCGCCCGTCCTGTTCGATACTTGTTCACATTTATCTTTCCCTTACCGAGTACCCTGGAGACAAACTGATGAAAATGCAAAAAGCACTTCTCAGCCTTTGCCTGAGTTCCGCGACCCTCTTATTTACGCATGGCGTGTCAGCACAAACGCTGAAAGCCGCCGACGTGCATCCGCAAGGCTATCCCAACGTGGTCGCCGTCCAGCACATGGGCGAAAAACTGCAAAAGCAAACAGACGGACGCCTCGAAATTAAAACGTTTCCGGGCGGCGTGCTGGGAGATGAAAAGCAGGAAATTGAACAGGCGCAGCTCGGTGCGCTGGATATCATCCGTGTGTCGATGACGCCGGTTGCTTCGATTTTGCCAGAAATTAATGTCTTCACCCTGCCCTATATTTTCCGCGACGAAGACCATATGCACAAAGTGCTCGACGGTCAGATCGGTAAAGAAATCGGCGATAAAATCACCAACAATCCGAATTCGCGACTGGTTTTTCTCGGCTGGATGGATGGCGGGACGCGTAACCTGATCACCAAAAAACCGGTGGTGAAACCGGAAGATTTGCACGGCATGAAAATCCGCGTACAGGGCAGTCCGATTGCGCTGGCAACGCTGAAAGCGATGGGTGCCAATCCGGTGGCGATGGGCGTCAGTGAAGTGTTCAGCGGCATGCAGACCGGCGTCATTGACGGCACCGAAAACAACCCGCCAACCTTTGTCGCCCATAACTACCTGCCGGTAGTGAAAAACTACACCTACAGCCGCCATTTCATCATCCCGGAGCTGTTCCTGTATTCAAAAGTGAAATGGGACAAACTGAAACCGGAAGACCAGCAGTTAATCCTCAAACTGGCGAAAGAAGCACAGGACGAACAGCGCGAACTGTGGAAAGCCTATAACGAGAAAGCCCTCGCCACGATGAAAGCGGGCGGCGTGAAATTCTATGAGATTGACCCCGCGACGTATGTCAAAGCCACGCAATCCGTGCGCGATGAATTCGGCAAAGACCATCAGGATCTGATGCAGCAAATCGCTGACGTGAAGTAAACCCTGACACCGGCAGCCTGCGGGCTGCTTCTTTCTGATCTTTCGCCGGGGGATTTATGGTTTCGAGTTATCACACCCTGATGGACATTCTTTACCGCTGCGCGATGTGGATCGCGGGCATCGCGTTGCTGCTGATGGTGGCGGTGATCCCGGTTGGGATCTTTGCCCGTTACGTGATGAACAGCGCCCTGTCGTGGCCGGAGCCGATCGCGATTATGTGCATGGTGACGTTCACCTTTATCGGAGCCGCTGTCAGTTACCGCGCTGGTTCACACATCGTCGTTGCGATGGTCACTGACCGCCTGCCACCTGCGCTGAAAAAATTTTCTGCCCTGCTGGCTGACCTGATGATGCTGGCCATCAGCGTGTTTATTTTCTGGTACAGCCTGCAATTGTGCAGTGAACTCTGGCAACAGCCGGTGGCGGAATTCCCGCTGCTGACCGCCGGACAGACCTATCTGCCGCTACCTATAGGTTCTGCACTGACGTTGTTATTCATCATTGAGCAGATCATTGCCGGCCCGCAACATCAGCGGCCTGTGGTGATGCTGGGCAATTCTGACGCCTGACCGGAGCCTGTTATGGATGCATTAATCTTGTTGTTAACGCTGGCAGTGATGCTGGCGATTGGCGTGCCGGTCGCTTACGCCGTCGGGCTGAGCGCGCTGGCAGGAGCCTGGTGGATTGACCTGCCGTTTGAAGCGCTGATGATCCAACTGACCAACGGCGTGAACAAATTTTCACTGCTGGCGATCCCGTTCTTTATTCTGGCAGGCGCGATCATGGCCGAAGGAGGGATCGCCCGCAGGCTGGTCAGTTTTGCCTACATCTTTGTCGGGTTTATCCGCGGCGGGCTGTCGCTGGTGAACATTGTGGCCTCAACCTTTTTTGGCGCGATCTCCGGTTCTTCCGTGGCGGATACCGCCTCAATCGGCTCGGTGATGATCCCGGAAATGGAGAAAAAGGGCTATCCGCGTGACTTTGCGGCGGCGGTCACCGCCAGCGGCTCGGTACAGGCGATCCTGACGCCACCCAGCCACAACTCGGTGATTTACTCGCTGGCGACCGGCGGTACGGTGTCGATTGCCGCGCTGTTCATCGCCGGTATTTTGCCCGGTTTACTGCTCAGCCTGACGCTGATGGTGATGTGCGTGGTGTTTGCTCACAAACGCGGTTACCCGAAAGGTGAGCGCGTGCCGTTCCGCCAGGCGCTGAAGATTTTTATCGACACGCTGTGGGGGCTGATGACCATCGTGATCATCATGGGCGGCATTCTCAGCGGAATATTTACCGCGACGGAATCCGCAGCGATCGCGTGTTTGTGGTCATTCTTCGTCACCATGTTTATCTACCGCGATTACAAGTGGAGCGAACTACCGAAACTGATGTATCGCACGGTGAAAACCGTCAGCATCGTGATGATCCTGATAGGGTTTGCCGCCAGTTTTGGCGCAGTCATGACTTACATGCAGTTGCCGATGCGCATCACCGAATTCTTCACCTCGATCTCTGACAACAAGTACGTGATCCTTATGTGGATCAACATCATGCTGCTGGTGATCGGCACACTGATGGACATGGCGCCGATCATCCTGATCCTGACGCCGGTGCTGTTGCCGGTGGTGTTATCGCTCGGCATCGACCCGGTGCATTTCGGCATGATCATGCTGGTGAATCTGGGGATTGGCCTGATCACCCCGCCGGTCGGCTCGGTGCTGTTTGTGGCCAGCGCGGTGAGTAAACAGAGCATCGAAAAAGTGGTGAAAGCCATGCTGCCGTTCTACTGCGTGCTGTTCGTGGTGCTGATGCTGGTGACCTATATTCCGACCATTTCGCTGTTCCTGCCCAAACTGTTTGGCGTTTATACCGGCTGATGCCCAAAACTCGTTTCTCCCTTGCCCGTCGTGACGACGGGCTTTTTTTTTGGCCGTGCTGCTGAAATTTTCTCATCCACCCGCCAAAAGCCTGATCCCTGAAATTCATCATGTTAAGTTAATGACATATCGGCGGATGCAGAGAGCACCGCGCTATAAAACAGGGTGAAATACGGATTATGTCGTCTAAGAAAATTGAAACCGCGCTGGTCAGCGCCGGACGGGACAAGAAATTCACGCAGGGTTCAGTGAATGCCGTGATCCAGCGCGCCTCATCGCTGGTGTTTGAAACCGTGGCAGATAAAAAACACGCCACCGCTAACCGCGCCAACGGCGAACTATTTTACGGTCGTCGTGGCACCCTGACGCATTTCTCATTCCAGGAAGCGATGGTGGAGCTGGAAGGCGGCGCAGGTTGCGCGCTGTATCCTTGTGGCGCGGCGGCAGTCAGTAACGCCGTACTCTCATTTGTCAGCAGCGGCGACCACATTCTGGTGGCCGGTTCAGCCTACGAGCCGACGCAGGATTTCTGCGAAAAAGTGCTGAAAAAACTCGGCGTATCCACCACCTATTTTCCGGCCAATATCGGCGCGGGGTTAGGCTCGCTGATGCAACCCAACACCAGAGTGGTGTTCCTGGAATCGCCGGGTTCGATCACCCTGGAAGTCCCGGACATTCCGGCGATGGTGAAAGCCGTGCGGGCCGTGAATCCGGACGTCGTCGTCATGATCGACAACACATGGGCGGCGGGCATTCTGTTTAAAGCGCTGGAATTCGATATCGATATTTCGATTCAGGCAGGCACCAAATACATTATCGGCCATTCCGATGCCATGATTGGCACCGCCGTTTCTAATGAACGTTGCTGGGAGCAACTGCGGGAACACTCATATCTGATGGGCCAGATGGTCGATGCTGATATCGCGTATGTCGCCAGCCGCGGTTTACGCACTATGGGCGTGCGGCTGAAACAGCATGCAGAAAGTAGTCTCCGCATTGCGCGGTGGCTGGCAGAGCGGCCGGAAGTGGCGGTGGTCAACCACCCGGCATTACCCGGCAGCAAAGGCCATGAATTCTGGAAACGTGATTTCACCGGCAGTTGCGGCCTGTTCTCTTTCGTGCTGAAACAGCGCCTGAGCAAACAGCAACTTTCCGACTATCTCGATCACTTCGCACATTTCAGCATGGCCTATTCCTGGGGCGGTTTTGAATCACTGGTTTTAGCCAATCAGCCGGAAGAAATTCAGGCGATACGTCCGGCAGAAACCGTGGATTTCAGCGGTACTCTGGTGCGGTTGCATATCGGGCTGGAAAATTGTGACGACCTGATCGCCGATCTTTCAACAGCCTTTGAACGGATTGCGACATACTGAACCGCACAGATTGCGACACACCGCGCAGATCGGTAAGGTGTGTGACGTATTTTCGTTCGCAAAATGAGAATAATCTGTAAGCTCTACTTTTAGCTCCGGTAAATTTACGCCGGAGCATTCTGTCTTTTTCACAATGTCCTCAGATCAACGTCTTCCGGCGCAAATCGCGGTACACTGGTAAGTGACAGTTTTTAATGAACAGAAACAGGACAGAATATGGCAGTTATTTGCGACATTTTTCATGCGCTCTGGCGACATGATTTTATTATGCTCGCCGACCCGAAACTTCTCTGGGTTATTTACGCTGTTCTGTTCGCCACGCTTTTTCTCGAAAACGGACTGCTTCCCGCCGCTTTCCTGCCCGGCGACAGCTTATTGCTGCTGACCGGCGCGCTTATCGCCAAAGGCGTCATGAGCTTCTTCCCGACCCTGATTATCCTGGTGACCGCTGCCAGCCTGGGCTGCTGGCTGAGCTATATTCAGGGGCGCTGGCTCGGACATACCCGCTTGGTAAAAGGCTGGCTGTTACAGCTTCCGGCGCATTATCATCAGCGCGCACATCAGATGTTTACCCAACACGGGCTGATGGCTTTACTGGTGGGCCGTTTTCTGGCGTTTATCCGCACCCTGCTGCCGACGATGGCGGGCATCTCCGGTCTGAACAACGCCCGCTTCCAGTTCTTCAACTGGCTGAGCGCCATTTTGTGGGTCGGCGGAGTAATCACCATCGGTTTTGCGCTGAGCCACATTCCGGTGGTTAAACGCCATGAAGATCAGGTTATGGCGGGGCTGATGATTTTACCGGTTCTGTTGTTGGTGATGGGGCTGGCTGGCGGACTGGTGGTGGTGTGGAAGAAACGCAAATGCCGGGCCTGAACACGCGGTTCAGGCTTTAAATGCCACATCGGCTAACGCCAGCACACCGGAACTCCCTTCGCGCAGACGTGCCATCTCATCACTCGGCGTGACGCCAAAATAGCGCTTAAATTCACGACTGAATTGTGACGCGCTTTCATACCCGACCTGCAGTGCCGCCACACTGGCTTTCACACCATCAAAAATCATCAGCGTACGCGCACGATGCAGGCGATAGGTTTTCAGATACTGCAGCGGCGACGTGCTGGTCACGGCTTTGAAGTTATGGTGAAACGCAGAAATACTCATGTTCACTTCGCTGGCCAGCGCTTCCACACTAAGATTGTCGGCGTACTGCGCTTCAATCCGGCGCAGGGATTTAGCAATCTGGCTGAAATGGGTATGACGGTTGACCAGCGCCTGTAACGCCCCGCCATTTTCGCTGGTCAGAACAAAGAACAGGATTTCGCGGATAATCTTCGGCCCAAGAATGCGGGCATGCAGCGGTTTATCCATCACATCCAGCAGACGCTCTGTGGCACACAGAATATCGCCATCCAGCACGCCGGAGTTGATACCGGTTGAAGGTTCTTTCTGACGCACCACGCTTTCGTCGCCCATATCCATCAGTAAATCCTGCAACATCAGGTTATCAATACTGATCTGGATACCGGCCAGCGGCTCTTCGGGGCTGCTGAACGTTTCACATTCGAAAGGCAACGGCACGGTCAGCATCAGATAATTGTGCGGATCGTAGGAAAAGGTTTTCTTGCCCAGATAACCGACTTTGCGTCCCTGAAAAAGGATCACGATGCCGGGATTGTACAAAACCGGCTGGCGCGGATGGTAACGAGTGGTGTACATCAGCGTCACCTGCGGTACCGCCGACGGCGTCAGGTTTTTATCTCCGCTGAGCCGGGCGACTCTGGCTGCCATGCGGGTGCACAGGCTGTTCACGTTTTCCATCATTCCGCTCCACACATTCATTAAACTGACATTGATTTTGCCATAACACCCTACGTTCCTACAGAGAGAAGCAGAATCAGGCAAGACTCTCGCAGAAATGGGCATCATCCTGTTGCGCATTTTCTCTTACAGTTAATGTCGCCTTCCGCAGGGGGACACACCTGCATAAACGCGATGAACTGCTAGTCTGTATGAACGCACTTTTCATTCGCTGATCGTGAGCGACCTTCGTTCGCCGATTCATTTTTCTGATAACTTCTTATTTCAATTCATTATTTGTCTAACCCGAAAGTTCGGAGGATTGTATGTCTGCACCTGTTGCTGCTGAAAACACCTTTAACGCCTGGGCCGCTGCCGGCCCGAACCAGCCACTGGAAGCATTTGCTTTCGACGCTGGTCCGATTGGCGATGAAGAAATTGAAGTCGCGATTGATTACTGCGGCGTCTGTCATTCAGATCTGTCTATGCTCAATAATGACTGGGGTATCACGCAGTATCCGTTCGTACCAGGCCATGAAGTGGTCGGTAAAATCGTCAAAATAGGTAATCATGCGCAAAACAAAGGGCTGAAAGTCGGCCAGATTGTCGGCGTGGGCTGGAACCGTGGCAGTTGCATGCATTGCCATCCTTGTATGTCCGGCGATCAGCACCTTTGTCATGACGTGGAAGCCACCATCATCGGCCATCACGGCGGCTTCGCTGACCGCATCCGCAGCCACTGGGCGTGGGCGATCCCGCTGCCGGAAGGCGTGGATATCACCAGTGCCGGTCCGCTGTTCTGTGGCGGTATCACCGTCTTCAACCCGCTGCTGCAGTTTGGCGTACTGCCAACTCACCGCGTCGGTGTGATTGGTATCGGCGGTTTAGGTCATATGGCGCTGCGCTTCCTGAATGCATGGGGCTGCGAAGTCACCGCCTTTACGTCATCACTGGCTAAACGTGACGAAGCGATTTCACTTGGCGCGCACCGCGTTATCGCCACCCGAGACAGCGAAGAACTGAAGAAAATCGCCGGTCAGTTGGACTTTATTATGGTGACCGCCAATGCCTCGCTGGACTGGGACGCCATTCTCGGCGCGCTGGCACCCAAAGGCCGTCTGCACTTTGTGGGGGTGGTGCCCGAAGCCGTACCGCTGCATGTGATGGCGCTTATCAGCAAACAGGCAGAAATTTCCGGTTCACCGACCGGTGCCCCTTCCCGTCTTGCCGACATGCTGGCGTTCTGCGCCCGTCATGGCATTACCCCGCAGGTTGAGCACTTCCCGCTGAGTAAAATCAATGACGCGGTGGAGCATCTGCATGAAGGGAAAGCGCGCTACCGCGTGGTACTGGATATGCATGCTTAGGTATTTTTTACACTTAAAATAAGTAGCCTGCTCAGCAAGATGCCGTTTCGTTAACTAGACTTAACGTCAATCCCTACACGGTGCCCGTGCATTCCGGCGGGCACTCTGCCCTGAAAGGAGAAACTCATGGCAACGCAACCCATCATCAAACTTCACGATGGCAATCTGATGCCTCAGTTAGGACTTGGCGTATGGAAAGCCAGTAATCAGGAAGCCACCAGTGCGGTGAAAACGGCGATTGAAACCGGCTATCGCCACATCGATACCGCCGCCATCTACAAAAATGAGGAAGGCGTCGGCGAAGCAATTGCTGCTAACCTGGTTCCGCGTGAAGAGCTGTTTATTACCACTAAGCTGTGGAATGACGATCAGCTTAACGCGCCACAGGCGCTGGAAACCAGCCTTAAAAAGCTGAAAACTGATTATGTCGACTTGTACCTGATCCACTGGCCACAACCGGCCCAGGGGCATTACGTCGATGCCTGGAAAGCCCTGCTGAAACTCAAAGAGCAAGGGTTGGCGAAAAGTGTCGGCGTATGTAATTTCCCGCTGCAACACTTACAGAAGCTGAAAGACGAAACCGGTATTTTCCCTGCTGTGAATCAGATTGAGTTACACCCGCTGATGCAACAGCGCCAGTTGCACACCTGGAATGCCACCCACACCATCGCCACTGAATCCTGGAGCCCGCTGGCGCAGGGCGGCGAAGGGGTATTTGATCAGCCGCTGATCCAGAAACTGGCAGAAAAATATGACAAAACACCTGCGCAGATTGTCATCCGCTGGCATCTGGATAACGGACTGATTGTTATCCCGAAATCGGTGACACCTAAACGTATTCGTGAAAACTTCGACGTGTTTGACTTTAAACTGGAGAAGGAAGAACTGGCGGAAGTCACCAAGCTGGATAAAGAGCACCGTCTGGGGCCGGATCCGGAAAAAGGCCTGTAAGCCATTCAGTCAATGTCATAACGCAAAAACCCGCCATGGCGGGTTTTTTATGTAGCAGAACAACGTTACATCGACGGCTGAACCAGCATATTTCCCGCTGAACCACGGTCAGCCAGTTCCAGCGCTCCGCTGCGGTAGACAAACGGGAAATGCTCATAGGAAGGCTGATTGAAATACACCAGTAATTCGACATCGCCATCCACCCAGACCGTGTCTTTGAATCCGGCATCTTCCACCAGCGGTGCCGCACCGTTGACGCTTTTCACCAGGAAGGACACGCCTTCTGCATGGAATGTCTGCGGCATGTCCGCATGAACGGTCCAGCGTTCCCATGTGCCCTGTTGCGCAGTCAGGTCGATACGGTTGATATCCCACATCGCGCCGTTGATTCCCGGCTCACTGTCACCGAGACGCAAATCACGGGTGCGGACAACGTTACCGGAGAGGATCTGATCGGCCAGCAAACGCATCGGCAGATTATCCGTCACCAGCGGCAACAAGCCGGTCGGTTTCAGCGTCAACACGATCGTCGACACCAGAATGCTCGAGGGTTCAAACAGGCCACGCAGTCTGTCCATCACGCCTGCGGCTTCACCGGCAGTAATCGACACTTCTTCGCCCTGCGACATATCCACCAGCACTTCGCGGCGTTCTCCCGGTCCGAGCGACAGACGTTTAACAGTCATTGGCGCAGGCAGAAAACCAAGATCGGAAGCCACGACGTGGAACGCGCGGTTATCAGTCATGCTCAGTTCGTAACGGCGGGCATTCGATGCATTCAGCAGGCGCAGACGCACCCAGCCTCGCGAAACCTCGACATAAGGGCTTTGCACACCGTTTACCAGCATGGTGTCACCGAAGAACCCGCCTGACGCTGGCGTGTCATATTGCGGCACACCGAACCCATCCAGACGCTTGTCCTGAATGATAATCGGGAAATCATCCACGCCGTAGTGATTCGGTAACGGCAGATTCTTGCTGACTTCATCCTCAACAATCCACATCCCCGCCAGCCCGTTATAAACGTGTGGCGCCATGCGGTTGGGGGTATTGGCGTGATACCAGCAGGTGGCCGCCGCCTGACGAATAGGCAATACCGGAGACCAGTCCACGCCTGGCTGCATCAGACGCGCTGCGCCACCGGTTAACGTTCCTGGTTCAAGCAGGCCGCTGACGGTCATAGAAACCGGTTCAGCCAGACGGTTGCTGTAAATAAGTTTGACGTCATCGCCGCTGTGCACTTTGACGGTCGGGCCGAGGTACATGCCATTAATGCCCCAGACCGGTGCCTTTGCGCCCCCCAGGAATGACCAGTGCGCGGCCTGCAACGTCAGAAACAGCGGTTGCCCGCGGCGCGATTCAAGCAACGGGGGAACAGGTAATGCCGGTTGCGAACCACTCGCTTCTGCTTTTAAAGGCAGAGCACCTGCGGCAAGAGCCACGCCGGAGGCTTGCAGGAACGAGCGACGACTGAGTGACATATCTTCTCCATGAAAACGAACCATAAACTGTATTGAACGCCGCCGCCATCAATGGCAGCGGGAAGAATCCCCGTCATACTTCAGGCTGCAGGTGCGTTGGCAACTCGAATTATTTAGTGGATTTATAAATAGTATTATTTTTTTGCGGCGGCTTCGCGCTGTGCCACTTCGGCATCCAGTTCGGCGATTTTGTCCGCCATGATCTGACGGCAATGCTCAGACAATTCACGCAGGCGTTCTTTGGTGTAACCACTGGTGTCGATCGGTGGCAAAATTTCGACAATCACCAGCCCGTTAGACCAGCGGTTTAATTTCACCTTGTTGCTGGTGTTCGATACACAAATCGGCACAATCGGCACGCCGGCAGCAATCGCCGCATGGAAAGCGCCGGTTTTGAATGGCATCAGACCACGACCACGGCTGCGCGTCCCTTCGGGGAACATCCAGATCGACAGATTCTTTTTCTTAATCTGGGCCACCACCTGAGAAATAGTACCGTGCGCTTTGGCGCGATTATCACGGTCAATCAGCAGGTTGCCCGTCAGCCAGTAAAGCTGACCAAAGAACGGGATCCAGGCCAGGCTTTTCTTGCCAACGGTCACCGTTCCTGGCATGACGACGGACGAAGCCGTCACCATGTCGTAATTGTTTTGATGGTTGGCAATATAAATACAGTTGCCGTTATTCACTGCTTCTGCAGGAATACGTTTTTCAACACGAAGACCAAATACCGGTGCCAGACGACCAAACAGCTTACCGAAAGTCGACACATGTTTCGGGTTCCGCGGACTGAAAAGACAGTAGATGCAACCAAAGACACTGACCAGAATCGAGTAAATCACCACGATAATCAGACGCAAAATAAATAACATAACATCCTCTTAAAACTACAGCCGAAGCCGGTAAGAAACCTGTGCAGTTTCGCTCCCTGTGCGGTGAACTATTCTCAAGCCTCATTCAACACGGCACAACGGTTTTATTAATACAAATGTAAAATCTTTGCACTGCGCGACAGTCTCAGACCACTGAATTCCATCGAAAGATTTCAGGGCACAAATGTGCCCT
This sequence comes from Rahnella sp. P4_A8, assembly GCF_056402435.1. Taxonomy (NCBI): domain Bacteria; kingdom Pseudomonadati; phylum Pseudomonadota; class Gammaproteobacteria; order Enterobacterales; family Yersiniaceae; genus Rahnella; species Rahnella sp. P4_A8. Next base: position 53,736 of record NZ_JBFUHK010000007.1, read on the forward strand.
GACTTTTGCCGATTAACAGCGGTCTTATTCTTCGCTGTCACCGCCGCTGATGCGAACAGGTGAATCGACTTCAACACGATCGATACGTTGCAGCCCGCGCGGCAGAAGCGTTCCTTTGCGGCCACGTTCGGCACGGAATTTCTGCAGGTCTTCCGGACGGAGAACCAGCTTACGTTTACCGACATGCAGCGTGATCGACGTTTGCGGTGGCAGAACCAGCAACCACGCCAGTTTATCTTCGCCACTGGCCGCCTGCGCTGCCGGAATTGAAACAATTTTGTTACCCTTGCCTTTCGACAACTGTGGCAGATCCGCCACCGGGAACAGCAACATACGTCCCGCTGCAGTAATCGACAACAGCATATCGTCACTGCCATGAAGTTCCATTGGCGTGAAGGCTTTGGCGTTATCCGGCAAGGTAATCATCGCTTTACCGGCACGGTTACGGGCCACTAAATCGTTGAAAGTACAAACGAAGCCATAACCGGCATCCGATGCCATCAGCAGTTTCTGGTCGTCCGCCGCCATCAGTACGTGCTCGATGGTTGCGCCCGGCGGTGGTGTCAGTTTACCGGTCAGCGGTTCACCCTGGCCGCGCGCAGAAGGCAGCGTGGTCGGATCAAGCGCATAACTGCGGCCGGTGGAGTCCATAAACACCACGGGCTGATTGCTCTTGCCTTTGGCCGCAGCGCGGAAACTGTCACCGGCTTTGTAACTCAGGCCGGAAGCATCGATGTCGTGGCCTTTGGCGCTGCGCACCCAGCCTGATTCTGACAACACGATGGTCACCGGCTCGGACGGAATAAAATCGTGCTCGCTCATCGCCCTGGCTTCTTCACGCTCAGTGATCGGCGAACGTCGCTCGTCACCAAAGGCTTCGGCATCCGCCTGAATCTCTTTGCGGATCAGCGTGCTGAGTTTACGTTCTGACGCCAGCAACGCCTGCAACTGATCGCGCTCTTTCGCCAGTTCATCCTGCTCACCACGGATTTTAGTTTCTTCGAGTTTCGCCAAATGGCGCAATTTCAACTCAAGGATAGCTTCAGCTTGCGTATCTGACAGTTCGAAACGCTGCATCAGTACCGGTTTCGGCTCATCTTCCGTACGGATGATGTGGATCACTTCATCGATATTAAGGAACGCGGTCAGCAAACCTTCGAGGATATGCAGGCGTTTCAGCACTTTATCAAGGCGGAAGTTCAGACGACGGCGTACGGTATCGCGGCGGTAAGCCAGCCACTCCGTCAGGATCTCAAGCAGCCCTTTGACCTGCGGACGATGATCAAGACCGATCATGTTCATGTTAATGCGGTAGCTGCGTTCCAGATCGGTAGTCGCAAACAGGTGATTCATCACCTGATCCAGATCGATACGGTTGGAGCGCGGCACGACGACCAGGCGGGTCGGGTTCTCATGATCTGATTCATCACGCAGGTCTTCAACCATTGGCAGCTTTTTGGCACGCATCTGGCTGGCAATTTGCTCCAGCACTTTCGCGCCGGAAACCTGATGCGGTAGCGCAGTGATCACCGCACTGCCGTCTTCTTTGTGCCAGACCGCACGCATGCGCACCGAGCCTTTACCCGACTCGTACATTTTGCGAATTTCATTGCGCGGCGTAATGATTTCAGCTTCTGTCGGGAAATCAGGCCCCTGTACGAATTCCAGCAGATCTTCGAGCGAGCTGTTCGGTTTCTCAAGTAATGCCACCGCAGCGGCAGCCACTTCACGGATGTTGTGCGGCGGAATATCGGTCGCCATCCCGACCGCGATGCCGGTCGTACCGTTAAGCAGAATATTCGGCAGACGCGCAGGCAGCATTTTCGGCTCCTGCATGGTGCCGTCAAAGTTCGGCACATAATCAACCGTGCCCTGACCTAATTCACGTAACAGAACTTCGGCATATTTTGACAGGCGCGATTCGGTATAACGCATCGCGGCGAAGGATTTCGGGTCATCCGGCGCGCCCCAGTTTCCCTGCCCGTCAACCAGCGGATAGCGGTAAGAGAATGGCTGCGCCATCAGCACCATGGCTTCGTAGCAGGCGCTGTCGCCATGCGGATGATATTTACCCAGCACGTCACCGACGGTACGCGCGGATTTTTTGAATTTGGCGTTATTACTCAGGCCCAGCTCGGACATCGCGTAAATAATACGACGCTGCACCGGCTTGAGCCCGTCACCGATAAACGGCAGCGCGCGGTCCATGATGACGTACATGGAATAGTTGAGATAGGCGTTCTCAGTAAACGTGTGCAGAGCTAAACGTTCTGTTCCGTCATGAGTCATTTCGCTCATTGATGTTTAATCCTCAGACCCGTGGCGTTATCGTTTTGGAAATTAAGGAAGCTTGCACCCGCAGGCGCGCGATGTCCGCTGCCGCGAGGCAATGATGTTCGCGATAGTACATCATCTGCCGTATGACTGTCACAGTTGCTGTGTTCATGCCTTATTTTTAAACAGTTTTTGCACAACAAACTGGTTAAATTGCCGCGCTCTTTCTTCAATTATTGCATCTGAGTCAATAGTCTTGTGCGCAATATCACATTTTTCTGTCATGCAGAGTTCAGTACACTACGTGGTAACAGCCTGACCACCAGAATTTAAGTATTCCCGATAAGGAAAAAACCATGAGCAACATCCTGATAATCAACGCCGGTAAGACCTTTGCCCATTCCAAAGGCGCGCTGAACAACAGCCTGACCGACGTCGCCACCGGCTTTCTGCGTGACAAAGGCCACGACGTGCGCGTGACTGTTCTGGAAGACGGTTACGACGTGCAGACCGAAATTGAAAGCTATCTGTGGGCGGACGCCATCATTTATCAGCAGCCGGGCTGGTGGATGGGGATGCCATGGACACTGAAAAAATACATCGATGAAGTGTTCACAGAAGGCCACGGTAAACTGTACGCCAGCGATGGCCGTACCCGTTCTGATGAATCGAAAAAATACGGTTCCGGCGGCCTGTTGCACGGCAAATGCTACATGCTGTCTGTGACCTGGAACGCGCCGCTGGAAGCGTTCGAAGATAAAGAACAGTTCTTCCACGGCGTGGGCGTTGACGGCGTATACATGGCACAGCACAAAGCCAACCAGTTTATCGGCCTTGATACATTGCCAACCTTTATGTGTAACGACGTGATCAAACAACCTGATGTGGAAGGCGATTTCGCACGCTATCGTGCTCACCTTGAAAATGTATTCGGTCAGGCCTAAGGTTGAAGGTCACCCGGGAAAGAGGTTTTTATGATCACTGTTATTGCTGAAATCAAAGTAAAACCAGGCCGTCGCGATTCGGTTATAGAAAAAATCACAGCACTGCTGCCCAGCGTTCTGGCAGAGAAAGGCTGTCATCGTTATGAGCCATATGTTGATTTCAACGGCCAGATCCCCTGGCGTAAAACAGTACCTGATTCCATTTTCATGCTGGAAGACTGGGAAAGCCTGGCGCACCTCGAAGCGCATCAGCAGGCTGAGCACATGGATAAGCACCGTGAAAACATCAAAGCCGACGTGCTGGATGTGGTGATCCACATTATTGAGAAAGTCTGATTTTCTGAACATCGCTAAATTCGGAAACAAAAATGCCGGCGCTGCAAAGCGTCCGGCATTTTTTTATGGCGACGGCGAAAGGATCAGACGTCAAGTTCGGCGGTATCGCCTTTTTCCTGCAACCAGTTACGGCGATCTTCAGACCGTTTCTTCGCCAGCAGCATATCCATCATGCGCAGCGTCTGGTCGATATCGTCCTCATCGATGGTCAGTTGCACCAGACGACGGGTATTCGGATCGAGCGTGGTTTCGCGCAGCTGCAGCGGGTTCATTTCACCCAGACCTTTAAAACGCTGCACGTTCGGCTTGCCTTTCTTACGTTTCAGTTGCTCCAGCACGCCTTCTTTTTCCTGCTCATCCAGCGCATAGAACACTTCTTTGCCCAGATCGATACGGTATAAAGGCGGCATTGCCACATACACATGACCGCCACGCACCAGGGAGCGGAAGTGACGGACAAACAGCGCGCACAACAAGGTGGCGATGTGTAAGCCGTCGGAGTCCGCATCCGCCAGGATACAGATTTTGCCGTAACGCAGTTGCGTCAGATCTTCACTGTCCGGATCGATACCGATCGCCACAGAAATATCGTGCACTTCCTGCGAGGCCAGCACTTCATCAGAAGAGACTTCCCACGTGTTGAGGATCTTACCTTTGAGCGGCATGATCGCCTGATATTCACGATCACGCGCCTGTTTGGCAGAACCGCCTGCGGAATCCCCTTCCACCAGGAACAATTCTGTCATGTTCAGATCTTGTGACGTGCAGTCAGCCAGTTTGCCCGGCAGCGCAGGGCCGCTGGTCAGTTTCTTACGCACAACTTTTTTTGCGGCACGCAGACGGCGCTGGGCACTGGAAATGCACAGTTCCGCCAGCTGTTCTGCCGCCTGAACGTTCTGGTTCAGCCACAGGCTGAAGGCATCTTTCACCACACCGGAAACGAAGGCCGCGCACTGACGCGAAGACAGACGTTCTTTGGTCTGGCCGGCAAATTGCGGATCCTGCATTTTTACCGACAGCACATACGCACAACGTTCCCAGATATCTTCTGCAGAAAGCTTGACGCCGCGTGGCAGAATATTGCGGTATTCGCAGAACTCACGCATGGCATCGAGCAGGCCCTGGCGCAGACCGTTAACATGTGTACCGCCCTGCATGGTTGGGATCAGGTTGACGTAGCTTTCGGTCAGCAATTCACCGCCTTCCGGCAGCCATAACAGCGCCCAGTCGACAGCTTCAGTATCACCGGCAAAATTACCGACGAACGCTTTTTCAGGCAGAGTAATCAGGCCGTTGACCGCTTCCATCAGGTAATCAGTCAGACCATCGTCATAACACCAGCGTTGCTCGGTGTTATTCACTTTGTCTTTGAACAGGATTTCTACGCCAGGACACAGTACGGCCTTCGCTTTCAGCAAATGGCTGAGGCGGCTGACCGAAAAACGCGGGCTGTCGAAAAAGCTGCCGTCAGGCCAGAAATGAACGCTGGTTCCGGTGTTGCGTTTGCCGCAGGTACCGGTAACGTGCAGATCCTGCACTTTATCGCCATTTTCAAACGCCATTTCATACACTTCGCCACCGCGTTTTACCGCCACTTCGACGCGTTTTGATAAGGCGTTAACCACCGAAATCCCCACGCCATGCAGGCCGCCGGAGAACTGGTAATTTTTGTTGGAGAATTTACCGCCCGCGTGCAGACGGCAGAAGATCAGTTCGACCGCCGGAACGCCTTCTTCCGCGTGGATATCCACCGGCATGCCGCGACCGTCATCAATGACTTCGAGAGACTGGTCTTCGTGAAGGATCACTTCGATGCGTTTGGCGTGGCCAGCTAATGCTTCATCCACGCTGTTATCAATAACTTCCTGGCCGAGATGGTTTGGCCGGGTTGTATCGGTGTACATGCCCGGACGGCGGCGCACCGGTTCGAGTCCGCTGAGGACCTCTATGGAATCCGCGTTATAAGTTGATTGGCTCATCGTTGATTATTCGTGGCTCATAGGTTTGTGGGCTAACGATACAGTATGTGGGCGGGTGGAAGCTCTGGCAGCAAGCAGACGCTATAAATCCGGGGGAAAAAGTCACCCTGACGATGTTAGTCTGCGGCCAGTTCCAGGAAATCTACAATCGGCGAAAAATAGCGTTCAAAGCCGACAAATGCATGATTCCCCTCGGGTTCGACCGTCTGGCGACAGGTGGTGTAGTACGCCACAGCCTGACGGTAATCGAGAATTTCATCGCCCGTTTGTTGCAGTAACCAGAGTAAATCCGGCGACTCCAGCGGTTCGACCTGCATGACTTTCAGATCGTAAACGTGGCGTGACTCTAACACATATTGCTGGCCGGTGTAGGGGTTCTCGTTTTGTCCCAGGAAGTCGATCAGCAGCTCATACGGCTTCACGGCGGGGTTCACCACCACAGCCGGCACGGCAAAACATTGCGACAACCAGGTAGCGTAATAGCCGCCCAGCGATGAGCCGACAATCCCCAGTTTTTTACCTGCATTGCTGATCACCAGACTCTCGAGTTCTTCGGCAGCCTCGGCCGGATAAGGCGGTAATTGCGGGATAACCATATCGATATGGGGATGATTAACCGCCAGCCAGTTTTTTAACGCCGTGGCTTTCGCCGAGTTGGGAGAACTGTTGAATCCGTGCAGGTAAAGTAAGGTGTTCATTCGTAGCCGTCCGACTCCGTGTCAGGATGAAACTCATTGGTTTCCAGACGGAAGACTTCAGTCTCCACACGGCCATCCGGATACAAATCAAGGTAGCGCCAGCCCGGCGCAACGGTATCAATCGTGAAATTGGTGCAATGCGGTTTGAACTGTACGCAGGTTGACGGCGTGGCGTAAAGACGGCGGCCATACCAGTCGAGATCCAGCTCCTGATGAATATGTCCGCACAAAAGCGTATTCACTTTCGGGTAATTTACCAGGGTGTTCGCCAGCATATGCGCATTGCGCAGGCTGTGCTGATCGAGCCATGTGCAGCCAGAAGGCAGCGGATGATGATGTAACATCAGCAGAGTGAAACGATCGGGGTACGCATTCAGACAGCGCTCCATCCATTCCAGCTGATATTCACTCAGCTCGCCATGCGGCACACCGAACACCTGCGTATCAAGCAGGATAATTTGCCAGTGCTCGCCGAGCAGAACGTGTTTAGAAGGACTGATCCCCGCATCCTGCAAGGCATTGACCATGGCAGGCTGGAAATCATGATTGCCCGGCAGCCAGACGCAGGGCGCTGTCAGCTCGCTGATGCCGCGGGCAAACTGATGGTAGGCTTCCACCGACTGATCCTGTGCCAGGTCACCTGTTGCCGCGATAATATCGACTTCACGCTGCTGCGCTTTGATGGCGTCCAGCACCGCGCGATAGCTGTTAAACGTATTCACGCCTAACAACGTTTCATCTTCACCGGCAAAAAGATGGGTATCAGTAATCTGTAGAATCCTGACTTTGGCCCCATTCACCAAAGGCAGTGTAAACAGGCTTTCCAAATCGTTTCCTTTGTTGTTGAAGTCTGTCTAACAAACCGGAACTGCCATCGCTCCGTGCGCAAGGCAATAACGCAGCCAATCCGCAAGGAACTGGTTAATTTGATGCTTTTCATCACGCTGATGCAACTTTTTATTCGGATAATCATAGCGTGCTTTAAAGCGAAAGATCTGCTGACTCGCACACACTTCGGCCACCATCGCATCATGGTACAGGCGAACGGTGAGCGAAGGCAGGCTCCAGTAACTCACCGCCGGTGCGGTCTGTTTGATTTCTATCAGGGATGTGTAACGCGTTGATTCGAGGATCGTCAGGCAATACGTTGCGCTACTCACCTGATATGCCACAGTTTCACCAGGTTCATCGGTACGTGGCATCAAACGGCGCAATTGTGCAAAATTGGTTTCGCACAATCTCATCATTTCAGGGAAATCAGGGGTATAGCGCTTAATCATTAGTTGGCCCACTCTTTTCTCAGGGATTCATGGTGCAGCTGCAGCCATTGCAGGGCAATCACTGACGCCGCATTGTCTATCGCTCCTTCTTCCACCCAGCGGTAAGCCTGTTCACGGCTGACCACATGTACCCGGATGTCTTCATTCTCTGCTTCCAGACCGTGAATTCCTTCTGCCGTCGTGGCATCGACTTCACCGACCATAATGGAAAGACGCTCGCTGGTTCCGCCCGGACTTGCCAGGTAATTCACAGCCGGTTTGCAGCGTTTCACCACAATGTTCGCTTCCTCGAGTGCTTCGCGGCGGGCAACATCTTCAACTGTCTCGCCTTCTTCAATGATACCGGCGACCATCTCCAGAAGCCAAGGAGTATCACTGGAATCCAAAGCCGGGATGCGGATCTGTTCGATCAGCACGACTTCATCCCTTTTCGGATCATAAGGTAATAATACGGCGGCATGACCGCGCTCAAAGACTTCACGGACGACTTCGCCGCTCATTTCCCCATTAAACAGCCGATGGCGAAACCGATATGCAATAATAGAAAAAAAACCTTTATATCGCGTCTCACGTGCAATAATTTCTACATCATCTTTGCCGAAAGTAACCGGTGACCGTTTAAATGAAGACATGGAATGTTTCCTTATCCCTCATAAAGGTAATTTATCGCCCTTTGAGGTCAATTTGATGAAAATGCGTTAATAATAATCAAGGTTGTTTGTGATAGATTTAGGCTCATTCACTCGGGAAGGCACGTTAAGCCAACCGCCCCGCTAGCCTGACTCTGCTAGAATCCGCGTCTATTGGTTAATTTGACTGCGCCACCATACATAACAACATTGCTGCACAACAAGGAATGCAAATGAAGAAACTGCTCCCCCTTCTCATCGGACTCAGCCTGGGCGGCTTTAGTACGATAAGCCAGGCCGAAAACCTGATGCAGGTCTATCAGCAAGCCAGGACAAGTAACCCGGACCTGCGCAAATCTGCTGCTGACCGGGATGCTGCATTCGAAAAAATTAACGAAAGCCGCAGTCCTTTATTACCGCAACTCGGATTAGGTGCGGATTACAATTATACCAATGGCTACCGTGATGCGAATGGCGTTAACAGCGATGTTGGCAGCGCCAGCCTGCAATTAACGCAGACCATCTTTGATATGTCAAAATGGCGCGCCCTGACGCTGCAGGAAAAAACTGCCGGTATTCAGGATGTGTCTTATCAGACTGATCAACAATCACTGATCCTGAATTCCGCAACGGCTTATTTCAACGTCCTGAGTGCGATCGATTCACTCTCGTATACCGAAGCGCAGAAACAGGCTATTTACCGTCAGTTGGATCAAACCACTCAACGTTTTAACGTGGGCCTGGTGGCTATTACCGACGTGYAGAACGCCCGTTCACAATACGACACCGTATTGGCAAACGAAGTGACTGCCCGTAATAACCTGGATAACGCGCTGGAATCCCTGCGTCAGGTTACCGGTATGTATTATCCGCAACTGTCTTCCCTGAATGTCGACAACTTCAACACCACGCGTCCGCAACCGGTCGCCACGCTGTTGAAAGAAGCAGAAAGTCGTAACCTGAGCTTGCTGTCTGCGCGTCTGTCACAGGATCTGGCACGTGAGCAAATCCGCTATGCGGAAACCGGCCACATGCCAACGGTTGATCTGACGGCCTCTACCGGCATCAGCAATACCAAATACCACGGCGACAAAACCGGCGGTTCTTCAAGCTATCAGGATGCTGACGCAGGCCAGAACAAAATTGGTCTGAGCTTCTCCCTGCCATTGTACAGCGGCGGTTCTGTCACCTCTCAGGTGAAACAGGCGCAGTATAATTTCGTGGGTGCCAGCGAACAGCTTGAAAGCGCACACCGCAGCGTCGTGCAAACCGTTCGGTCTTCCTTCAACAACATCTCTGCCTCGATCAGCAGCATCAACGCCTATAAACAAGCCGTTGTTTCTGCACAGAGTTCTTTAGATGCGATGGAAGCCGGTTACCAGGTCGGTACCCGTACCATCGTTGATGTGCTGGATGCCACCACCACGCTGTACAACGCCAAACAACAACTTTCCAGCGCACGTTACACGTACCTGATTAATCAGCTGAACATTAAATCAGCGCTGGGTACGCTGAACGAAAGCGACCTGCTGGCACTGAACGGTGCTTTGGGTAAACCTGTTCCGACAGCCCCCGATCAGGTTGCGCCAGAAACGCCAGATCAGGATGCCGCTGCAGACGGTTACGGCAACAAAACCGCGGCTGCACCTGCACCACGCGTTCAACAAGCCAGCGCATCCACAGCAACGACCACACCGAAGAAAAGCGGCAATCCTTTCCAGAACTGATACGGAAAAGTTTCCCTGCGTTTCGACTAAGGCAGCCTGAAAAGGCTGCTTTTTTTTGCCTGTGTCACGCCGCTCTGTAAAGTCTCGTAACAATTGCCTGTCGCTGCTTTAACAATCAGCCGCTTTCCCCTATTCTTAGGCCCTACTGGGAAAGGGCAAAAAAGCCCTACACATGGGATAAGAACGATGAAACGGACACAACGCGTTAACCTGGCTACCTTCCGTAAATCATGGCGTAGCTCTCGAATCACTCCTGTCGCTCTGGCAGTCAGCGCAGTCTTTATGCTGGCCGGCTGCGAGAAAACCGACGAAACCGTTTCTCTGTATCAGAACGCTGATGACTGCTCGAAAGCCAATCCTTCCGGCAGCGCGCAATGTGTCGCAGCGTATGATGCAGCGAAACAGGAAGCGGCTAAAACCGCACCAAAATATGCCAGCCGCGAAGACTGTATCGCTGAATTCGGCGAAGGCCAGTGTACTCAGGCTCCGGCACAGTCTGGCGTCGCGACGGCTGAAAACCAGAGCAGCGGTGGCAGCATGTGGATGCCGCTGATGGCAGGTTACATGATGGGCCGCATGATGAGCGGTGGCGGTTACGCGCAACAGCCATTATTCAGCTCAAAAAACCCGGCCAGCCCGGCGAACGGTAAATTCGTCGATGCGACCGGTAAAAACTACGGCCCGGCAACTGCGGGCGGCCGGACCATGAACGTTCCGAGAACGGCGATGGCCCCTAAACCTGCCGTGACCAACACCATCACCCGTGGCGGTTTTGGCGACAGCGTGGCAAAACAAACGTCGATGCAACGCAGCTCTTCTGCCACGTCACGCAGCCCTGGCCGCAGCATGGGTGGCTAAGAGACTCTGATGAAACGTTTAGCCATTAACGAGCGCCCGGACTGGCGCGAAAAAGCCACGGAGTTTGGCTTCAACTTCCACACCATGTATGGCGAACCCTACTGGTGTGAAGATGCTTATTACCAGTTCACGCTGGCGCAGATCGAAGAGATCGAAGACGCGACGGCGGAGATTCATCAGATGTGCCTGAAGGTCGTTGAGCGCGTGGTGAATGACGACAAACTGATGGCGAAATTCCAGATCCCAAAACATGTCTGGGAATTTGTCCGCAGTTCATGGCGCACGCAACAGCCTTCGCTGTATTCACGTCTGGATCTGGCCTATGACGGCGTCAATCCGCCGAAGCTGCTGGAAAATAACGCCGATACGCCGACGTCTTTGTATGAAGCCGCTTTCTTCCAGTGGCTATGGCTTGAAGATCAGATAGCTGCAGGCAATTTGTCGCAAGACGCTGATCAGTACAACAGTCTGCAGGAAAAGCTGATTGAGCGTTTTGCCGAGCTGAAAAATCAGCATGGTTTCTCGTTGCTGCACATCGCCTGCTGTCAGGACACTGAAGAAGATCGCGGTACGGTGCAATATTTGCAGGACTGCGCGCTGGAAGCAGAACTGGCCAGCGAATTCCTGTTTATCGAGGAAATCGGGCTGGGAGAACGCGGACAATTCACCGATACGCAGGATCAGGTGATTTCGAATCTGTTCAAGCTGTATCCGTGGGAATTCATGTTCCGCGAAGTCTTCGCGACCAAACTGGAAGATGCCGGTGTTCGCTGGCTGGAACCGGCCTGGAAAGCCATTCTGTCGAATAAAGCCTTGTTACCGCTGTTGTGGGAAATGTTCCCGGATCACCCGAATCTGTTACCGGCTTATTTTGCCGAAGACCCGCATCCGGAACTGGATCACTACGTGGTGAAGCCGCTGTTTTCCCGCGAAGGCGCGAACATTAAAGTCATCGAGAAAGGCCAGGAAGTGGCCCGCGTTGATGGCCCGTATGGCGCGGAAGGCATGATCGTGCAGCAGTTCCATCCGCTGCCGGTGTTTGAAGGCAGTTACACGCTGATCGGCAGCTGGCTGGTCAACGATCAACCTTGCGGGATCGGCATCCGCGAAGATAAAGCACTGATCACCCAGGATCTGTCACGTTTCTATCCGCATACTATTGTCGGATAAAAAAACTAAAAAAGGATAATGAATAAATTCATTATCCTTTTTATTCGCCAAATTAACCTACCTGAACGGAAAGCATCGAAAGCGATCCCATTACGATCCCGTCCGTTGGCTGCGTGATTGGCTCAGCACCATCCCACGCCCCTAAAACGTACAGTAATGGCAGATAGTGATCCGGAGACGGATTGGATAACGCGCCGCCTTCGTGCTCCATAAATTTCACCAGAGGATGATCTTTCGCCTCACCTTTCCAGTTCAGATTATCTTTCACATATGTCTCGAAAGATGTCGCCCATGGATAAGCTTCGGCGTTACCGTCCCATTTTACCATCCGCAGGTTGTGGACTACGTTACCGCTGGCGACAATCATTACCCCTTCGTCACGTAAAGCCGCGAGCTTCTTGCCTAATTCATAATGGAATTCAGGGGGTTGCGTGCCATCAATACTCAGCTGGATCACCGGAATATCCGCGTCAGGATACATCTTGATCAGCACACCCCAGGTACCGTGGTCGAAGCCCCACTCGTGGGTATCGGAAATCACATTTACCGGGCTGAGTAATTCCTGAACACGTTTTGCCAGCGCCGGTGAACCGGGTGCCGGATAGCGCTTATCAAAAAGCGCCTGCGGGAACCCTCCAAAGTCATGAATGGTGCGCGGATTCTCCATTGCCGTTACTGCAGTGCCGCGCGTGAACCAGTGCGCTGACACGGCCAGAATCGCTTTTGGACGCGGTAATGTTTCGCCCAGCGCATGCCAGGCACGGGTATACATATTGTCCTCCAGCACGTTCATCGGGCTGCCGTGGCCTAAGAAAAGTGCGGGCATACGTTGAGTCGTCATCATGAATTCCTTACCGCAAGATAAAAGAGAGCAGCCAGTGAGTCACCTGCCGCGTGATGACCATACGGTACTCTTTTTGATTACCGCTGACAGCCGGATAACCATGAAGGAGATATTCAATAAATTTGATGAAAAAAATCAAAGAAGGCAGGAGGAGTCTATTTTGCAAAGACCCATTTTGGCAATAAGCAGCAATAAAAAGCAAAAAGGCCGCATAAGCGGCCTTTTCTGTTACGCACAACCCCTTACTTAGCTTGCCTGACGGGTCTGCGCCTGACGATAGGCCACCAGATCGGCGATGGTCACTACCGGCATATTATGCCGACGGGCAAAGACAATAACTTCAGGCGCATGCGCCATACTGCCGTCGTCATTAGTCAGTTCACACAGCACGCCGTAAGGCTTCAGGCCTGCCAGCGTCGCCAGATCAACCGACGCTTCAGTGTGACCGCCACGGGACAGCACACCACCAGCCTGCGCGCGCAGCGGGAAGATATGCCCCGGACGATTCAGGTCAGAAGGTTTCGCGCCATCTTTGATGGCTGCACGAATAGTGGTGATACGGTCGGCAGCAGAAACACCGGTAGTCACACCTTCAACCGCTTCAATAGTCACGGTAAATGGCGTCTGGAACGGACTGGAGTTGTTCTCAACCATCATTGGTAAATCCAGCTTTTTACGGCTGTCTTCGTTCATGGTCAGGCACACAATACCGCTGCCGTGGCGAATGGTCAGTGCCATTTGCTCAACGGTCATGTTTTCAGCGGCAAAGATTAAATCGCCTTCGTTTTCACGATCTTCGTCATCCAGCACCAACACACCCACGCCGTTACGCATGGCGTCAATAGCACGCTCAACGCGTTCAGCTGATGTACCGAATTCGGAAAGTAGGGTCTGATTCATGGTAAAAATAACCTCATGTTCTGTATGTGGATTACCAGAATCAGGGCGTCTTGAGGAGGCTAGCTGCAGCCGCCAGATGGCGTGCTACAGTTATAAAAAATAACGCAGCGGGCAATATTTGCCCGGCTTGAATCGTTACTCTCTCCCATCCGGACTTTAACCGTCGGCCCCGGAATTACACCGGATCTGCTGACCTCTAACCCCGAAGGATTGAGCGCTCGCGGGCTTCCACATGGAAGGGATTATGATCCTTCCGATATTCCGTGGTTTACCGCCGGTGGGGACTTTCACCCCGCCCTGAGAATAAGCAAAACAACTATAGCGCCAATAAATGAGCAGAGCAATCCTGTGGTTTGTCCAATTAGTGCCCCTGAAGGTTTATAGAAACAGCATCAGCGATTACACTAAGGAAAAGCACCTCCTTCGAGAAAAGGAAATAACATGATTGACCCGAAAAAAATTGAACAAATTGCCCGCCAGGTTCACGAATCTATGCCTAAAGGGATCCGTGAGTTTGGTGAAGATGCCGAAAAGAAAATCCGTCAGGTATTGCAGGCGCAGTTCAGCCGCATGGATTTAGTCAATCGCGAAGAGTTTGACGTTCAGACCCAGGTTTTACTGCGTACCCGTGAAAAACTGGCTGTACTGGAACAACGTCTTGCTGCGCTGGAAGGCAAGCTGACTGAAGCGGAAAAGCCGCAAGATCCGGCCTGATTATTGCGAATGATATCATCAGAAAAGGCCTGCTCAGCAGGCCTTTTTGCTGTGCGAAATCGGCGTTACCGTACATGAAGTACCGTTGTGGCGCGTGGCAATAACAGCCACAATCCTGCAAACACCACGACTGCATACAGCGCTTTCCAGCCGACCATCGCCAGCAATCCGCAGCACAATACAGCGCCCAGCATCGCCATCCATTTCGAGCGTCCTGCCAGGATCCGGATCCCCGCCAGCATACATAACAGATAAATCAGGATGAAAATCCCATTGGCGTAAGTGATCAGCGCGCCGAGCGGCAGGTGCAGCCAGTAAATCAGTAACGTAAACAACGCGCAGCAGCCCACCACTAAATTCAGCGCGGGCACCGGCACTTGCTGAGCGGAAAGCTGTGCGAGTTTACTTTGCGGCTTGAGCTGAGCCTGTGACCACACCAGCCGGGCGAAACTCTGGGTATAAATATTCACGCTGGCAAAACACGCCAGATAGCCAATAATGCAGGCGATCCACAACGCTTTTTGTCCGAAGAGCTGCACGACGATACCCGGCAATGATGCGCCGGCTTCCCGCCCTTCTCCCCAGGCATGGAATTTCAGCACCGCTACCGTACATCCCCAGTAAACTGCGCCAGCCACCAGCATGCCGATCAACAACGCGCGCGGGAAATCCCGTTCCGGATGACGAAATTCGGTCGCCAGATGCGCGAAAGCCTCAAGTCCGACAAAACACCAAAACATCACCGCCAGCGCGTCAAACAGGTTCGATGGTGAGACGTCACGCACCGAAGGCAGCGGAATTTCAGGCAGAGAAATATCCCCTTTCCACCAGATTGCCACCACCAGCGCGATCACCAGACAAGCGATTAGCGTTTGAATATTGGCACTGGGCCCGGCACTGCGTGTGCCGAGGAACCAGATAACAAACAGCGTACCCAACTGCACCAGCAGCAGGTTTATGCTGCTCCAGCCAAAGGCGGCCTGCCAGAAACCGGCAGCAATATGCAATGCGGCGGGCAATCCGACCGGAATAACTGACAGGAATAACCAACCGGTGACCCGCGCCATATGCGGCCCGAAAGCTTTGCCGACAAAATGCGCTGCACCGCCCGCGCTGGGGAAATGCCGCCCAAGCGCAGCAAACCCGATGGCTATCGGAAACACCAGCAGGATCAGCACCGGCCACGCCCACAGGCTGTCATTTTGTGCCAGCTGAGCCGCCAGTGCAGGCACCGCAAAGACACCAGTCCCCAGTAATGAGGTTGAAAGCAGCCCGACGCCCTGCGCCAGACTCAGTTCCTGTTTTAATCCGCTCACAACAGAGCCACTTCCGTTTTGCGTTATTGATTGAAAAATCAAAAAGAAAAGGGCTTATCAGATAAGCCCTTCAGTGCAGATAACATGGTCTTCCCGGAGGAAATCAGTCCTGCGCTTTGATCTGATTGATGATTTTGGTAGTGGACAAACCATCTTCAAAATTCAGCACACGGACTTCGCCGCCATTCGCCCAGACTTCCTGACAACCGGCGATTTGCTCAGGCTTATAGTCGCCACCTTTCACCAGCAGATCAGGCAAGATCCCGGCGATCAAACGCTGCGGCGTGTCTTCATCAAAAGAAACCACCCAGTCCACGGCACCCAGTGCGCCCAGCACGATCATGCGGTTTTGCAGCGCGTTTACGGGACGGGTTTCGCCTTTCAGGCGTTTGGTCGAAGCATCGCTGTTAACGGCGACAATCAGACGGTCGCCCAGTTTGCGGGCGTTTGCCAGGTAAGAAACGTGTCCGGCATGCAGAATGTCAAAGATGCCGTTGGTCATCACGACTTTCTCGCCGCGCTGACGCGCCATCGCCACGGCGGCTTTTAGCTGTTCTTCGTTCATCACGCCAAAACCAACGTCTGAACGCCCGCCGATCGCATTTTCCAGTTCAACCGGCGAAACGGTTGAGGTGCCGAGTTTACCCACCACCACACCGGCGGCGGCGTTCGCCAGGAAGCAGGATTCTTCCAGCGTATTACCGGCGGCAAGAGCCGCGGCCAGCGTACCGATCACCGTGTCACCGGCGCCGGTCACGTCATACACTTCCTGCGCCTGCGTTGGCATATGGAATGGCGCTTTGCCTGGCTGTAACAAGGTCATGCCGTGTTCAGAACGGGTGACCAGAAGCGCGGAAAGTTCGAAATCAGCGATCAGTTGCATACCACGGGCGACAATTTCATCTTCGTTTTTGCAACGACCGACAACGGCTTCGAATTCGGACAGATTTGGTGTCAGTAAAGTCGCACCACGGTAACGTTCGAAATCAGATCCTTTAGGATCAACCAGCACCGGTACGCCAGCTTTTCTCGCCAGCTGGATCATTTTCTGCACTTCAGTCAGTGCACCTTTGGCGTAGTCTGACAGCACCAGTGCGCCACTTTGTGGTAAAGCTTGTTCGATTTTGGTCAGCATCGGCTGGAGATCAACACCTTCAAAACCTTCTTCAAAGTCGAGGCGGATCAGTTGCTGGTTACGGGACAATATACGCAGCTTAGTGATGGTCGGATGCGTGGATAATGCCACGAAATCGCAGTTTACTTTCACTTCCGCCAGACGCTCACTCAGGGCACGGGCGGCATCGTCAACGCCGGTCAGACCGATCAGACGCGAAGAAGCACCGAGAGACGAAATGTTCATCGCCACGTTTGCCGCGCCGCCAGGACGTTCCTCGATGGTATTGACCTTCACCACCGGCACCGGCGCTTCCGGTGAAATACGATTGGTCGGGCCATACCAGTAGCGGTCTAACATTACGTCACCGACAACCAGCACACCCGCGCGGTGAAAATCAGGCAAAGTCACTTTCATCCCAAGACTCCAAAACAGATAAATCAAATCGGGTAAACACAATGCGCCGGATAATATCACAAGCGCCTGTTACCCGAATAAAAACCCTCAGCCCAGCCAGTTCGCCCAGCTGGCGCGGATTTGCGCGCGCTCCGCCGCAAAACTGTCTGCGGCCACTTTCCCGCTGTGCTCCTGCAAAGCGAGGTGATGAATTTCATCGCGCAGCGTGACATAAGCCTGCGTCAGATTTCGAGCCTCTTCTTCCGGCATGATGTCGTGTTGCGCCATCAGCTCAAAAATCCTCACATTATCGGACCAGCGCGTCAGCTTCGGCTCATCATGCGCGAAACGCAGAACCAGATATTGTGCAATGAATTCAATATCCGTAATGCCACCCGGATCGGCTTTCAGATCGAACTCGTCGGCTTTTTTACTGCCCAGATGGGCATACATTTTCTCGCGCATTTCACGGACCTCCTTACGCAGTCCTTCACCATCGCGCTGGCGGCAAAGAATGTCGCGACGCGTGGCATTAAATTGCTGCGTCAGTTGCGGATCACCGTAAACCACGCGCGCGCGAACCAGCGCCTGATGCTCCCATGTCCAGGCTTCATTGGCCTGATAATCGGCAAAAGCTTCGATGGTGCTGACCAGCATGCCGGAGGCACCGGAAGGTCGCAGACGCGGGTCAACCTCATAAAGAATGCCTGACGACGTACGGGTGCTGAATAAATGCATGATGCGTTGCGCCAGCCGCAGATAAAACTGACGCCCGTCGATGCTGCGTTCRCCATCGGTCATTACCTCCGGCGCACAGTCGAGCAGGAAGACCAGATCCAGATCCGAGCTGTAACCCAGCTCCCAGCCACCGAGTTTTCCGTAACCGACCACGGCAAAACCGCGCCCTTCACGGTGCTGAAGATGCGCTGGCTGACCGTATTTTACGACCATCTGTTCCCACGCCTGTTGCACCACAACGTCGAGAATGGCCTCCGCAAGGTAGGTTAAATGGTCACTGACTTTCATCACCGGCAATGCGCCGGAAATATCCCCGGCTGCAATGCGCAGATGCTGCGCCTGCTTGAACTGACGTACCGCCTCAAGCTGTTGTTCTTCGTCTTCCGTCGGCACCCGCATCAGATACTGGCGCAGTTCGTCGCGGTACGCACCCGGCTCCACCGGCTGGTAAAGCGTGCGTGTGTCGAGCAGTTCATCGAGCAATAAAGGATGGCGGGCGAGTTGGCTCGCGACCATCGGTGAAGCGGCGCACAGGCGGATTAACTGTTTGAGCGCACCGGGGTATTCCACCAGCAGCTCGATATACGTCGTACGTGTGACGATATTGAGCAGCAACTGCATCAGGCGCTGTAACGTCACATCGGCATTTTTATAGGTGCAGACCTGCGCCAGCAAACGCGGCATCAGCAAATCCAGCTGGTCACGACCACGCGGCCCGATCGTGCGTTTATCTACATCACGGCGGAAATCGGCAATCTGATATAAAACATGTCGTTGCGCGTTTTCGTCAAGTTGCGGCACCAGTGGCGCCAGCTCGGCAGGCTCAAGCGCATCAATCCATAAACTGCTGAACTGGGAGAGTTGCACATCATCTTCAGCATCTGGCGTGTCATCACCAATCAGCTCGTTAAACACCGAGCGCACGGCCTGCATGTGAGCATTCACTGCATCCAGAAGCTGCGGCCAGCCGGCATAATTCATCCCCCACGCCAGACGTGCCTGATTCAGTTCATCTGACGGTAAGGTTTGTGTTTGCTCGTCCGCTATTGCCTGTAACAGATTTTCCAGACGGCGCAGGAACAGATAGCTGTTACGCAACTGCAACACCTGTTCTACCGGCAACAGCCCCAGATTTTCCAGCGCCTGAAGCGTTGGCAGCAACGCACGCTGCTGCAATGCCGGTTCGCGCCCGCCACGGATCAGCTGG
The DNA here is from genome assembly GCF_056402435.1 of Rahnella sp. P4_A8. Taxonomy (NCBI): domain Bacteria; kingdom Pseudomonadati; phylum Pseudomonadota; class Gammaproteobacteria; order Enterobacterales; family Yersiniaceae; genus Rahnella; species Rahnella sp. P4_A8. The sequence continues at coordinate 72,860 of NZ_JBFUHK010000007.1, forward strand.
AATACCTGCACGATAAATTCAATCTCACGGATACCGCCTGCGCCGAGTTTGATGTTGTCTTTCAGACCCCGGCGGCGTACTTCACGAGCGATCATGCCTTTCATGTTACGCAGGGACTGGATCACACTGAAATCGATATAACGGCGGAAGACAAATGGCATCAGCATTTTGCGCAATTCCTGACTGCTGATGTCCTCCGCGCCGCCCATCAGACGCGCTTTCACCATCGCGTAACGCTCCCAGTCACGCCCCTGTTCCTGATAATAATCCTCCAGTGCCGGGAAGCTCATCACCAGCGGGCCGCTGTCGCCGAACGGGCGCAAACGCATGTCCACGCGATATACAAAACCGTCGATAGTGGGCTGATCCAGCACTTTGATCAGCCGCTGGCCGAGACGGGTGAAAAACTGTGCATTATCCAGTTCACGCCGCCCGCCGCGGGTCTGACCATTTTCCGGATAAGCAAAAATCAGATCGATATCCGAGGAGAAATTCAGCTCGCCGCCGCCCAGTTTACCCATCCCGAGGATCAGCATTCTTTGCGGTTCGCCAGCAGCATTGACCGGCGTACCAAACTCGCGACAGCAAGCGTCGTAAAGCCAGCCGCGGGCGCTGACAATCAATAATTCCGCCAGTTCACTCAACTGATGAAGCGTGTCTTTCGCTTCACTGGTTTGCGCGGACTGCGACCACGCAATGCGGGTCAGAATGCGACGACGAAACAGACGTAACGCTTTCATCAGCCCGGCTTCGTCAGCCACCTGTGTCAGCGATTCCTCCAGCCACTGGCGGTAAAGTTGCCACTCCTGCGCCTGAGGGGGATTTTGGTCAATTTCATGCCACCACTGCGGAAAAGCCAGCAAACTGTCCGTTACGAATTCACTGCTGCTCAGCACGGCCAGTTGCGCATCATCGGGAAGGGGCAGGTTTTCAGGATGTTCACGCCAGCGTTCAAGCAAACTCTGCGCATGGCTTTGCAAAACAGAAGAAAGTGGCAACATGAAGTCAGATTCCTTGCAAAAAAAAGCCCGGGCAATTTGCCCAGGCTTATCAGTCAATTAACGAGGTTGTCCGTTTAACCAGAAAGCATCCATCATCACCGCGTGAGAACGGGCCGAATCCTCCCAGGCGTGTTGCTGCTGAACGATGGCCTGTTGCAGATCGGCCCAGCCGGCAATATACGCGGCAACGTCTTTTTCAGGGTAAGCACCGGCCAGCAAATGGAAGGTAATGATCTGGCGTTTAAGGCGCGCCAGTTGGTCACGATAGCCTTCTTCCGTCAGCGGCTGTGCAAAGGCTTCTTTCAGATCGGCGGCAGTGCGGCCGAGCATGATGTCAGCAAAGCGCTTGAAGGAACCGTCCATTTTTTTCGCGGATTTATCATCAATAAACGGCGCCCAGCCTGATGTTGCCAGCCAGGAAGTAAGCACTAACTTGCATTTCAGATATGTCGCGCTGTAACAGATTTCCTGTGCATCCGCCGATTTCTGTTCCAGAACCGGCACCAGATCAGTAAGTAAGGTGCGCAGCTCAGAAGAGGCTTTACGCGGCACGAGTCCGCCGAACAGCACCAGAACCTGACGCAACGTTTCCACGGCCTGCAACACAGTCAGGCGCGCAGTTTTGTCGCCGCGAACCCACAATTCTTCATGATATTGCCAGTGATCCAGCGCCAGTTCGAACATCGCAGACATAGCCTGCTCAACCGTAGCTTTCGGTTTCGCTTTAAACACCGGCAGCGGTTTGATGTCACGGGCAGGATTGCCCTTTGCAAGATGATAACCACGAGCCGCCTTGCTGAAACCACCCTGCCGCAAGCCGCCGTGCGCGCCAATTTCAGCCGCCAGCGCCAGTAAATCGGCGGTGTTACCTTTTTTCAGCTCAAGTTCAATTTCAGCCAGTGGTTCGTTTAATTCGCCAGCCACCACTTCGCCCTGATCTAACCCAAGTTCAATCTCGCTTTCGCCGTAAGTGATCACCCACTTCTCGCGGGTGAAATCCGTGCGGAAGAGCGGAGCGAGTTCTTTCTGCAATGCAGCGGGTTTGCACCCTTCCGGCCAGATATCTTTCGGGAACGCGCTCAGTTTCAACACCGGCTTTTTCAGCTCAACGTTGTATTCAGGGCGCTGATGTAACCCCCCCACCACTTTGCCACCGATTTTGATGGTCATTTCATACTGATCATCAAAACCACGGATCCGCAGACCCATGTCATGCGAACGTAAATAGTTTTCCGCAGTCTCAAAATAGATGTTGGTCAGTTTCGAAGGCGCGGTGTGCTCGCTGTTAAAACCAGCGAGTTGCGAAGGTAATTCGGCGATTGCGGCCGGGGTGGCGATAAATTTTAATTCTATTTCTACGGTCATATGAGTCTTCACACCGATTCTTTGCTGCCAAAAGGGATTAACGCGTCGCTGCCAATTCTATCATAAGCACAGCGCGCAAGCCGCATGTTGCGGGATTGTAAGATAGTTCTCATTCCGGTTTATACATTGCGTCGTCACACTGTTGCCCTTACTATCGGTCTCCAACTTTTAGTACTTATATGAGTGCAATGGCCGGACAGTGGCGGTTGCCAGAAGACGTATCCTGATAAAACGGATCCACACTTCACGTTCCCTAAATTCACAAAGAAACGATGAAATAATGCAGAAATTACGCCTAATTGGTTTCGCTTTGCTTGGTTTAAGCATGACATGGGGCGCTCACGCTGATGAGAAGCGCTATATCTCCGACGATTTGATTACCTATATCCACAGTGGTCCAGGTAATCAGTATCGCATCGTTGGCACCCTGAATGCCGGTGAAGAAGTCACCCTGCGCAGTGTCAACGACAGCACGAAATACGGTGAGATTGTTGATTCAAAAGGTAAAACAGCCTGGATCCCGCTTGATCAGTTAAGCAATGTGCCGAGCTTGCGTACCCGCGTTCCGGATCTGGAACAACAGGTGAAAACGCTGACCGACAAGCTGACCAATATTGATTCCAGCTGGAACCAGCGCACGGCAGAAATGCAGGCCAAAGTCTCTTCCAGTGACGGCATCATCAACGGCCTGAAGAAAGAAAATCAGGATTTGAAAAATCAGCTGATCGTGGCGAAGAAGAAGGTTGACGCGGTCAATGTGCAGCTCGACGACAAACAAAGAACCATTATCTTACAATGGTTTATGTATGGCGGCGGTGTCGCGGGTGTCGGTCTGGTGCTGGGTCTGCTGTTGCCACATCTCATCCCACGTCGCAGGAAAAAAGATCGCTGGATGAGCTGACAGCTCAGCATCCTGATCGTTTCCCTAAGGCACTTCGGTGCCTTTTCGTGTTTCCATCAGTCAGGAAATCTTCAGCGCAACTTTGCTATGATGAAGACAGAGTCCTTTGGCTAATTTCAGGAGTTATCGCGTGGAGATTTACCTGGTCGGCGGCGCAGTCCGAGACAGTTTATTAAACCTGCCTGTGTCTGAACACGATTGGGTGGTAGTGGGCGCGACGCCTGAATATATGCTCGAAAATGGCTATCAGCAGGTCGGTAAAGATTTTCCGGTCTTCCTGCATCCGGTCACTCACGATGAATATGCGCTGGCCCGTACTGAGCGGAAATCTGGCTCCGGTTATAACGGCTTTACCTGTTATGCCGCACCGGATGTCACGCTGGAACAAGATCTGATGCGTCGGGATCTGACCATTAATGCCATCGCCAAAAGCAACGATGGCGAACTTTTCGATCCCTATCACGGTCAGCGTGATATCGAACAACGCCTTTTGCGCCACGTTTCCGATGCTTTCGGCGAAGATCCGCTGCGGGTTCTGCGCGTTGCCCGCTTTGCTGCACGCTTCGCGCATTTAGATTTCACGGTCGCCCCGGAAACGCAGGCGCTGATGCAACAGATGGCGGAAAGCGGTGAGCTGGAAGCCCTCACACCTGAACGTGTATGGAAAGAAACCGAGAAAGCGTTACAAACGCAGGATCCGCAGGTCTATTTCCAGGTGCTGCGCGATTGTGGCGCCCTGAAAGTGCTGTTTCCTGAAATCGATGCATTATTTGGCGTGCCTGCACCGGCGAAATGGCATCCGGAAATTGATACCGGCATACATACGCTGATGACGCTGAAAATCGCCAGCACCCTGACGCCTGACGTCGATGTGCGTTTTTCGGCGCTTTGCCATGATTTGGGTAAGGCTCTGACGCCGCCGCAATTCTGGCCCGCCCATCACGGTCATGGCCCGGCGGGCGTGAAACTGGTGGAGGAACTCTGCCAGCGGCTGAAAGTGCCGACGCACATTCGTGATTTAGCGAAACTGGTCGCGGAGTTCCATGACCTGATCCACACCGTCAATAAACTGCGTCCGGAAACCTTGTTAAAACTGTTCGATACCATTGATGTCTGGCGTAAACCGCAGCGTCTTGAGCAGATGATCATGACCAGTGAAGCCGATGCGCGCGGGCGTACGACATTTGAAAATAATCCCTATCCGCAAGGCGATTACCTGCGTGAAGCCTTTGCAGTCGCCAGCAGCGTTTCAAATAAAGAGGTGCTGGATGCGGGTTTCCAGGGTATGGCTATCCGTGATGAACTGAAGAAACGCCGTACTCAGGCGCTCGCCGACTGGAAACAAACTCAGGACGTGGCGATTTAAACGCTGGCTTTATTCATAAGAAAAGCCCCGCCGGTGATTCACCGTGCGGGGCTTTTTATTGCCTCAGGGAAGCAAAAATCAGGCGATAAACACAAAATACACGGCAATTGCCACGAAGAAACGGTAAATCGCAAACGGGATAAACGAAATACGTTTAATCACCGCCAGGAAGGTTTTAATTGCGATCAACGCAACAATGAACGCAGAGACAAACCCTGTGGCAAACATCGGTAAATCCGCCATATTCAGGAAGCTGTAGCTCTTGTACAAATCCAGGGCCGTCGCGCCCATCATCATCGGCACCGCCAGCAGGAAAGAGAACTCAGATGCCGCAAAACGGCTGATCCCCATTAACATCCCCCCACTGATGGTTGCCCCTGAGCGGGAGAACCCGGGCCAGAGCGCCAGACACTGAAAAACACCAATCATAAACGCCTGCACGTAGGTGATGTCATCCAGTCCCTCGGCACGCGGTTTTTTAGGTTTCAGCAACTCGGCAGCAATCAGCAAAATACCGCCGACCACCAGTGCATACATGACATATTTTGGCTCGAACAACGCTTTGATTTGAGAGTGCAGAAGCAGCCCCAGTACCGTTGCCGGAATCATCCCCAAAATAATATGCAATAAATTTAAACGACGAGAACCCGAGCCTTCATGAACCGGCGGTTTACCAAAATGCAAACCTATCATGTTGAACAAACGACGCCAGAACATCACGACCACGGCCAGAATTGAACCTAACTGGATAACCACTTCAAATGATTTTGAGGTATCTCCGGTAAAGCCAAGAAGATTGCCGACAATAATCAAATGACCGGTAGAAGAAACAGGCAAAAACTCGGTGAGTCCTTCAACCACCCCCAAAATAGCCGCAACAAGCAAAGAATGACTTTCGACGATCATTATCGCACCCTACCCTTTAAAAGATCCGCTGATGGGAAATATGCTTACAATACACACAATAAAAAAGCGGCATCATGCTGAGCCGCTTCAGTAAAGAAAACCCGGCAACCCAGACTTTCCTTTTAACGCTTCTTTATGACATTCAATAGACAAGCGTTTTCTAAATTGTATCCATAACAGGATTTAAAAACGCTTTCCACGCTCGATAATCACGCCGACATTCGCTGCCTGAGCAACAGCGCCCGGTTTGCTGAGCTTAATCCGAACCCACGGAGAATTAAACCGGCTCAGCAGCAATGTCGCCACCTCTTCCGCTACGCGTTCAACCAGCGCAAAATTTTGTGAAGAAACATGCCCGATCACCGCATCACTGACATCAGCATAGCTTAAACAGTCATTCACATCGTCAGTGGCGGCGGACTTTTGGTTATCCCAGGCCATTTCGATATCGAATACCAGTTTCTGTTTAATGGTCTGTTCCCATTCGTAAGCGCCAATGGTAGTGATTACATTTAGTTGCTCAATAAATACGATATCCATCACGTGATTCTCTGTTTTTGGCCCAGCCGGATACCACTTCCAGCAGAAAATGCGTATTATCCATGGATGTTGCGATTAAAACGACCCTTATTAGACGGAACGGCTTTATGAGTGCTACCGCGCTTGGAATGATTATTTTCGCCTACCTCTGCGGCTCGATTTCCAGTGCTATTCTGGTCTGCCGGGTAGCCCGTTTACCCGATCCGCGCACAGCGGGCTCAGGTAATCCCGGCGCCACCAACGTTTTACGCCTGGGTGGCCGTCTGGCCGCTGCCGCTGTTCTGATTTTCGATGTCCTCAAAGGCATGCTGCCGGTCTGGCTGGCATACCGTCTGAACATTCCGCCTATGTATCTTGGCCTGACGGCCATCGCGGCATGTCTTGGCCATATCTATCCGGTCTTTTTCCGCTTTAAAGGCGGCAAAGGTGTTGCCACGGCGTTTGGTGCTATCGCCCCCATCGGCTGGGACTTGACCGGCCTGATGACCGGCACATGGCTGCTGACCGTGCTGCTGAGCGGCTATTCGTCACTGGGTGCGATCGTCAGCGCACTGATTGCGCCATTTTATGTCTGGTGGTTCAAACCGGAGTTCACCTTCCCGGTCGCCATGCTTTCCTGTCTGATCCTGTTGCGTCATCACGACAATATTCAGCGCCTGTGGCGTGGTCAGGAAGGAAAAATCTGGGATAGGCTGAAGAAAAAACGTAAAGCGGCGAAAGAAGATAAGACCGAATAGTCAGTAAAATGCAGATTGCAGACATAAAAAAACGACCTCAGGCGGGTCGTTTTTTATTGGTTTTTTTCAGCTCAGCCAGCCTGACTGAGCGGGAGCGAGACAAGGCGTCAGGAGACCTGAAAGCGCAGCATATTGAGTATGTGAGCATTTCGGGTCGACGCACCAACGCAGTCGCAGCCCCGCTCAGACTGGCGGAAGCTCCGCTAACGGCCAGCGAGGGCGAACGGTCACACCGAGATCAGGAGTTGCACCGCTTTTCAGCCGCACCATGCCTGCATACGCGATCATCGCACCGTTATCGGTACAGAATTCAGGACGCGCATAAAATACCTGACCGCCACGTTTTGCCATCACCTCAGCCAGTTTGGCGCGTAATGTGCGGTTCGCGCTGACACCACCGGCCATTACCAGCTGTTTAAAACCCGTCTGATCCAGTGCACGTTTGCATTTTATGGCCAGCGTATCCACCACCGCATCTTCAAAAGCGCGGGCAATGTCGGCATGTGTCTGCGGGTCGCTGTCATTGCCACGAATGGTATTCGCTGCGAAAGTTTTGAGGCCGGAGAAACTGAAATCCAGCCCCGGCCGGTCTGTCATCGGGCGCGGGAAGGTAAAACGTCCGGCAACGCCCTGAGAAGCCATTTTCGACAGCAACGGCCCCCCCGGATAATCAAGGCCGAGCAATTTAGCTGTTTTATCAAAGGCTTCACCGGCAGCATCATCAATGGATTCGCCGAGCAAGGTATATTCGCCAATTCCGGTGACGCTGATTAACTGCGTATGTCCGCCGGAAACCAGCAGCGCCACAAACGGGAAATCCGGCGGATTATCTTCCAGCATCGGTGCCAGCAAATGGCCTTCCATGTGATGCACCGGCACGGCAGGCACATCCCACGCAAATGCCAGAGAACGCCCGATGGTTGCGCCCACCAGCAACGCCCCGACCAGACCAGGGCCGGCGGTGTACGCCACGCCATCGATATCCTGAGCAGTCAGCCCGGCTTCTTTCAGCGCAGCCTGAATCAAGGGTACTGTTTTACGTACATGGTCACGCGATGCCAGTTCTGGCACCACACCGCCGTAATCTGCATGCAGTTTTACCTGACTATACAGTTGGTTGGCTAACAAACCGGCTTCGCTGTCATAAACTGCAATTCCGGTTTCATCGCAGGAGGTTTCAATACCCAGTACTCGCATCACTCTTTCCATCATGTTTTCGCGCTAACTCGCGGCGCGCAGTTTAGCACACAAGCTTCGGCGGGTGCTGCACCGGAGTGGGAATTCCTCGCTTCGCAGGCCAATTAATGTCGAGCAATTTTGATTGATTGGTATATAATCGCCGCCCGACGCAAAACAAGCGCACAATGTTGCAGAAGGGTTGCAGAAAGCGCCTGTTTCAATTTGCCGTTATGCTTTACAAGACGACGCGAATTGGAGTAAAATTCCGCACCATTTTGAAATGTGCTGGTACAACATCAGCAAACAAACCGATTTTATCGAGGTGAGAGGCACATGCCTGTAATTAAAGTACGTGAAAACGAGCCGTTCGACGTAGCTCTGCGTCGCTTCAAGCGTTCCTGCGAAAAAGCAGGTGTTCTGGCAGAAGTTCGTCGTCGTGAATTCTATGAAAAACCGACTACCGAACGTAAACGCGCTAAAGCATCTGCAGTAAAACGCCACGCCAAGAAACTGGCTCGCGAAAACGCACGCCGCACTCGTCTGTATTAATCTTCGGGGGCAACCCCAAATCGCGTGATTTGCAATATTAAGAACGCGCAGACTGCGTAGTAGCATACGAAGGCCGTGCTTTCCGAAAGGAATGCGCGGCTTGTTCTCGTTTATAGGCTAGTGAGTAAGGGGCTTATGGCTGGGAGAATTCCGCGCGTATTTATCAATGACTTGCTGGCTCGCATCGATATCGTCGATTTGATCGACGCTCGGGTAAAGCTCAAGAAACAGGGTAAAAATTATCACGCGTGCTGCCCTTTCCACCATGAGAAAACACCCTCATTTACCGTAAATGGCGATAAGCAGTTTTATCACTGTTTCGGCTGTGGTGCCCACGGCAACGCCGTCGATTTCCTGATGAACTATGACAGGCTTGAGTTTGTCGAAAGCATTGAGGAACTGGCGACAATGCAGGGTTTGGAAGTGCCGTACGAAGCAGGCACCGGTCCGAGCCAGATGGAGCGTCATCAGCGTCAAAGCCTCTACCAGTTGATGGCACCGCTTAGCGAGTTCTATCAGCAATCACTTAAACAGGCTGCAGGGGCTCCCGCACGGGAATATCTTGCCCGGCGCGGTTTAAGTGAAGACGTCATCAGCCATTTCGCCATTGGTTTCGCCCCACCGGGTTGGGACAACGCATTAAAACGTTTCGGTAAAAATGCCGATGATAAAGCGTCTCTGATTGATGCCGGTATGTTGGTCACCAATGACAATGGCCGCAGCTATGATCGTTTCCGCGAACGGGTGATGTTTCCTATTCGTGATAAACGTGGCCGCGTAATTGCCTTTGGCGGCAGGGTTCTCGGTGACGGTACGCCGAAATACCTGAACTCACCGGAAACCGAAATTTTCCATAAAGGCCGCCAGTTGTATGGCCTGTATGAAGCACAGTTAAAGCACCCGACGCCAGCGCGTTTGCTGGTGGTTGAAGGGTATATGGATGTCGTCGCACTGGCGCAGTTCGGCATTGATTATGCCGTTGCCTCATTGGGCACGTCCACGACCGCTGATCATATTCAGCTGATGTTCCGCAGCACAGACAACATCGTTTGCTGTTACGACGGTGACCGCGCGGGACGTGAAGCCGCATGGCGCGCACTGGAAACGGCACTGCCGTATCTTAATGATGGCCGCCAGCTGCGTTTTATGTTTTTACCCGACGGCGAAGATCCAGACACGCTGGTGCGTAAAGAAGGCAAAGAAGCGTTCGAACAACGTATGGAACAGGCGATGCCGCTGTCCACTTTCCTGTTTGATTCGCTGTTGCCGCAGGTAGATTTGAGCAGCCCTGACGGGCGGACCAAATTGAGCATGCTGGCATTGCCGCTGATCCGCCAGGTTCCCGGTGAAACGTTACGAATGTATTTGCGTCAGCAGTTAGGGAATAAGCTCGGTATTTTGGATGACAGCCAGCTGGAAAAGCTGATGCCTAAACAGGCAGAAAGTAGCAATGTCTATCAGGCGCCCCAGCTAAAACGCACAACCATGCGTATACTTATAGGGTTACTGGTACAAAATCCACAACTGGCTACACTTATACCCTCACTGCAAGGTTTGGAGCAAGCGAAGCAACCAGGACTGGATCTGTTCAGCGAGTTAGTAACCACTTGCTTAGCCCAGCCGGGGCTGACGACGGGCCAGTTACTGGAACTTTATCGCGACAATAAGTTCTACCAGCAGCTTGAAACTCTGGCGACATGGAACCACATGATCGTAGAGGACATGGTCGAGGAGGAATTTCGCGCCACGTTAGCCAGCCTGTATGACTCGATTTTAGAGCAACGGCTTGAAACTTTGATTGCAAAAGCCAGGACGCATGGCCTGAGTCCGGAGGAACGGACCGAAGTCAGTTCCCTGAATCAGGTGTTAGCGAGAAAGAGTTAACAAGTTAAATAACAAGAACATAAAAAGTAATGCGTCAGGCGTTACTACTAAAAAACGGCTTAAGTGCCGATATAAAGCGGGGCACGGCCCTGCGCAGAGCCGCCCTGGTGGGCCGCGGCACAATAAACGCCCCTAACGTTATTGTTGGCGATGTTACCCGACCGACACCAACCCAAATACTCTGAAGTGTGGATACCGTCTTATGGAGCAAAACCCGCAGTCACAGCTTAAGCTACTTGTCACCCGTGGTAAGGAGCAAGGCTATCTGACCTATGCTGAGGTCAATGACCATCTGCCGGAAGATATCGTCGATTCCGACCAGATCGAAGACATCATCCAGATGATTAACGACATGGGCATCCAGGTACTTGAAGAAGCACCGGACGCCGATGATTTGATGCTGGCCGAAAACCGCCCTGATACCGACGAAGACGCTGCAGAAGCGGCGGCGCAGGTACTTTCCAGCGTTGAATCCGAAATTGGCCGTACCACCGACCCTGTGCGTATGTATATGCGCGAGATGGGTACCGTTGAGTTGCTGACCCGTGAAGGCGAAATCGACATCGCCAAACGTATCGAAGACGGTATCAACCAGGTTCAGTGCTCCGTTGCTGAATATCCTGAAGCTATCACTTATTTGTTAGAGCAATATGACCGTGTAGAAGCTGGCGAAGTCCGCCTGTCTGACTTGATCACAGGTTTTGTTGACCCTAACGCCGAAGAAGAAATCGCACCAACTGCGACTCACGTGGGTTCTGAACTGACCACCGAAGAGCAGGATGATGATGATGAAGACGAAGATGAAGACGACGATGCTGAAGACGACAACAGCATCGACCCGGAACTGGCTCGCCAGAAGTTCACCGAACTGCGTGAACAGCATGAAGCGACGCGTCTGGTCATCAAGAAAAACGGCCGTAGCCACAAGAGCGCAGCAGAAGAAATCCTGAAGCTGTCCGATGTGTTCAAACAATTCCGTTTAGTGCCAAAACAGTTCGATTTCCTGGTTAACAGCATGCGTTCCATGATGGATCGCGTTCGTGCTCAGGAACGTCTGATCATGAAAGTGTGCGTTGAACAGTGCAAAATGCCGAAGAAAAACTTCGTCAATCTGTTCGCCGGTAACGAAACCAGCGATACCTGGTTTGATGCTGCTCTGGCAATGGGTAAACCCTGGTCTGAGAAGCTGAAAGAAGTCACCGAAGACGTACAGCGCGGCCTGATGAAGCTGCGTCAGATCGAAGAAGAAACTGGCCTGACTATCGAACAGGTAAAAGACATCAACCGTCGCATGTCTATCGGCGAAGCGAAAGCCCGTCGCGCGAAGAAAGAGATGGTTGAAGCAAACTTACGTCTGGTTATTTCGATCGCGAAGAAATACACCAACCGTGGTCTGCAGTTCCTTGACCTGATCCAGGAAGGTAACATCGGCCTGATGAAAGCCGTTGATAAGTTTGAATATCGCCGTGGTTATAAGTTCTCAACTTATGCGACCTGGTGGATCCGTCAGGCTATCACCCGCTCCATCGCCGACCAGGCGCGTACCATCCGTATCCCGGTACATATGATTGAGACGATCAACAAACTCAACCGTATCTCCCGTCAGATGCTGCAAGAGATGGGCCGCGAGCCGACGCCGGAAGAACTGGCTGAACGTATGCTGATGCCGGAAGACAAAATCCGCAAAGTGCTGAAAATTGCGAAAGAGCCAATCTCCATGGAAACGCCAATCGGCGACGATGAAGATTCGCATCTGGGTGATTTCATCGAGGATACCACCCTCGAGCTGCCACTGGATTCTGCAACGTCTGAAAGCCTGCGTTCTGCAACACATGACGTTCTGGCTGGCCTGACCGCACGTGAAGCGAAAGTTCTGCGTATGCGTTTCGGTATCGATATGAACACTGACCACACGCTGGAAGAAGTGGGCAAACAGTTCGACGTTACCCGTGAACGTATCCGTCAGATCGAAGCGAAAGCGTTGCGTAAACTGCGCCACCCAAGCCGCTCCGAAGTGCTGCGCAGCTTCCTGGACGATTAATCGTTCTCTGGTTGTCAGTCACGAACAGAAAAGCCCCGGCAGAAATGCCGGGGCTTTTTATTACTGGTTTTCTAAACTGACATTCACCCAGGCAGTATTATCCGGTAATGGAATAAGCCCGCTGCTGACACCCGTCAGACCAAATACTTTAGACGTCGGTGAATCAGGATGGAAATCCAGGTAAAATGTTTGCGCAAAACTGAGCAATACATCTGTGCTATCTGCTGATTCACAGGCATCGATATAAACGTTACCCGTATAATCCGGCGGGAAAATACTTTTCACATTTAAATAAAGCGTATCACCATTTACATAAAAGGCTTTGGCTTTATCACCGATAACCGGCCGGTCATTATCTCCCTGAAAGGCACCATGAGAAATAATAAACAGATTTTCACTCTTTCCTAACAACCGCAACTCAGAATGAAATATTTTGTAACTCGACTTAAAAACTGACTGGTACTGTGCCATTGAAGCACTGGCAACATGTTCCAGTTCCGGATCATCGGTACAGACGATAAGAATCATAATATTACTCCGTAAGTAAATTAAACTGATGACTCAGCCAACAGACCAGGTGTTATCATTTTTCAGCTGAACATTCAGGTTGTAAGTATTCGGCGCAAACTCAAGCTGCTGCTTATTGGTGATCTGACCAATATCAAGCACCTGACCCGGCGTATAATTACCAAAAGTGATCCAATAAGTTGGATGCGGTGTGAAGGTCAGGTTGATGTTCGGCTGTGCCTGAACAACAAAGGTACCCGCCCCCGACATACCGACCCCGACAGAGGCCTGATTCAGCGGTAAACTGCTGTCGTTCGTGACATACAACGTACCGTTCTTTCCGCCGGTGGTCTGTTGTTCGAATTCAAACGCCCCCTCGGAATAGCTCAGCGTCACCTGATTATTGTTCGTCAGGCTGGCAGGAAGGGTTTGAGAGGCATCGAATTTCACACCGGGGATCAGCACACCGGTTTCATCCCAAACAAAACTGTAATCAATTCCCCAGTCAAACTGCACTTTGGTTTTTGGATGTGCCACTTTGGAGAACCACGCCAGTGACATCACTTTGGGATCGGTGATATCCGGAGAGGTTTGATAAATACAAATTGCACCGGTATTTACAGAGTTATTTGCTACAGTGACAGAATATTGAGTCATAATATTTACCTTTTATATTAAAATGAATGAGAAAATAATTGTGTGTAGTCTTTGCCTTCTCTTAACTTCCTCGACCTCCTTTACAGACACGCGTTACGTGATTTAATTAGCCGGATACTTCTCATCGTAATACCAAAAGTTTGTGTGAGTAGTTTTGCCGGAATATCTTCTTTCATCGCCACTTGCATTGCTGCCCGGCGAATAGCGATAAACACCCCCCAGTTGGATGGCGTATCCAGATATCCAGAAGAATCAATTTTTTTATAAATTCTGTTATATTTATTTTGCGGGATATTAATCCCGTAGATCTGATAAAACTTCTCTGCCTCTTTGGGCATGTATATTTTTCTCCCTCCATGGAGATGAATAAAATGAAATAATCCGGCGAAACCACCATGTTCAGCAAATTCCGATGCTATCCAGGGCATCACCGACATGATGCAGACGCTGTTTTTTTCACAAAAGCTGATTAATCTTGCTTCTCTTTCTGAATGCCGGAGCGGTAGTCCTGAAAATAGTTCGAACCATTCCTCCAGATTTTCCTGTCTTTCTTCGGTTTCAACATTAGCCATATCTCCTGCTCCTGAAGAATCAAACTGCCTGACTACTTTGCTGCTCACCCCGAATGAGGCGATGGAATAAGTTTTAGTTCAGTTGAGCGCATTCACACGGGGGAAGCATTCCTCTTACATTAAATATGCAAATGTATTCAGGTGGGGTTCAGAGAGTATAAAGCTGCTTTAATAGCGAAATAATTTGGTAAATCAACCAAAAATAAGACGATTATTAATAAAATAATCATCCTGGCGAGATTTTATATCAGATGGAATAATAAGAGGAGGTGACGGGATTATGCTGTGTTTTCTAATGATAAGAATAGTTCACGGTATGCGGATACCAGTTCATCCAGCGTCGCCCGGTTCAGGCCGCTTGGGTTAGGCAGCACCCAAACTTCCGTGTCACCGATTTTCAACGCCTGACGTCCCCAGTTCACCTTACTGATGCCAAACGCTTTACTGAATGCCTGTTTGCCTAAAACAGCCAGCGCACGCGGCTGATAGTATTCAATTTTTGCCGTCAACGCTGCGCCCCCTTCGCGCAACTCATCGCGAACCAGCTCCGTTGCCTCAACAGTCGGACGTTCCACCAGCATAGTGATCCCGCAATCTGTATCCAGCAAATGCTGTTCTTCTTCAGGCTTAAGTAAACGCCCGGTAAAACCCGCCTGATAGATAACCTTCCAGAAACGGTTATTGGCATTAGCGAAATGGAAACCATGATGAGCAGTGGATAAGCCGGGATTGATGCCGCAAAACACGACAGAAAGATCCCGGGCGATAATATCTGTAATCATTATTATCCCTTAAGATGTATTTACCTGAGTTATAGGTAAAAAACGCAGTGAACACAACAGACTAAAACTGTGCACAAAACGCGCATACAAACCGAAGACATATAGACCTGTAAGCAGAGTTTACCGTATAATCCCGCACCTCGGCCCTTTAGCTCAGTTGGTTAGAGCACGCGACTCATAATCGCTTGGTCGCTGGTTCAAGTCCAGCAAGGGCCACCAGATTTTAGTTTGAGATTCAAACGATTAAGCCACTTCATACGGAGTGGCTTTTTTGTTGCGTGAATACCTGTCTTCCCCTGACTTTTCCACGGATTGAACCTCTCTCGTCATTGACCCCATACGCCCTGCATATAATAATGATAACCATTAACATTAAAGAATCAGGAATGGATCCAATGACAAGGGCTGGTTTTCGCCGTTTTTCAGGGATGGTTGCGCTGTTGTTATCGCTGCTTGTCGCCACGCAGGCTTTCGCAGAAGGCTGGCCACGGCAAGTTATGACCTCAAAGGGAAGCATCACATTACAACAGCCGCCGCAGCGGATTGTCTCCACCAGCGTCACCGTCACCGGCACATTGCTGGCGATTAATGCGCCGGTTATCGCCAGCGGAGCGACTGCGCCCAATAATCGGGTTTCCGATGCTCAGGGCTTTTTCCGCCAGTGGGGCGATGTCGCGAAACAACGCGGTGTGCAGCGGCTTTATATCGGCGAACCGAATGCTGAAGCCATTGCCGGACAGGCACCGGATCTCATCATTATTGCCGCCACAGGCGGGGATTCCGCACTGAAACTCTATGATCAGCTGTCGGCCATTGCGCCGGTCATGGTGGTCAATTACGACGATAAAAGCTGGCAGGAACTCGCCACCGAATTAGGCCGGGCGACGGGTAAAGAAACCGATGCCGCCAAGGTTATCGCGCAGTTTTCAGCCCGTGAAGACAGTCTGAAAAAAGCGATACATTTGCCACCGCAGCCGGTGTCCGCGCTGGTTTATGGATCAGATGGCAAAAGCGCCAATCTGTGGACGCCCGCGTCACCGCAGGGTCAGCTGCTCCGGCAGTTAGGATTCAGCCTCGCGCCGGTTCCGCTGAATTTCGCCGCCAGTTACAGTCAGGGCAAACGCCATGACATCATCCAGCTTGCCGGTGAGAAAATGCCGGAGGCGATGAACGGCCAGACGCTGCTGTTATTTTCCGCCAGTCAGCCTGATGCACAACGGCTGCTGACCAATCCTTTTCTGGCGAAGTTACCTGCCGTGCAGGCCGGGCGCGTGTATGCCATGGGTGACGACACGTTCAGACTCGATTATTACAGCGCCAGCAACATGCTGAATCAGCTTGAAAAACTGTTCGTAACTCACTGATGTCCCGCTCAATAAAAAATCTCACAGCGCTGTTGGTTGCCTTGTTTTTGCTCTGCCTGATGATGGCGCTGAGTCTGGTGCTGGGCGAGAAATCGCTTGCGTCCGGCACCGTGATGTCAGCGCTTAACGGCCAGTGCACAGGGGCGGATTGTGTGATTGTCACCGATGCCCGTGTGCCGCGCACGCTGGCCGGTTTGCTGGCAGGGATGGCGCTCGGATTATCCGGTGCGCTGATGCAAATCCTCACCCGCAATCCGCTGGCTGATCCCGGTATTCTTGGCGTTAATGCGGGTGCGGCTTTCGCGGTGGTTATCGGTATCGCCTTTTTTGGCGCAACGGATGTCAGCCACTATTTGTGGTTCGCGTTTGCCGGTGCCTTACTGGCAACATTGCTGGTCGCCATGATCGGCGCGCTGGGACGCGGAAAGCTGGATCCGGTACGCTTAACTCTGGCGGGCGTCGCGCTCGGCGCTGTGCTGGAAGGCATGTCTTCGGGGATTTCCCTGCTCAACCCGACTGTCTACGATCAGTTGCGATTCTGGCAGGCTGGCTCGCTGGATATCCGCAATATTACCGTGATTAAAACCATCACACCGCCGGTGACTTTTGCGGTTGCCCTGAGCTTACTGATGGCCCGCTCCCTGAATAATCTGACGATGGGCAGCGAACTGGCGACGGCGCTCGGCACCAAAATCGCGACCACGCAGTTGCTGGGATTACTGGCGATTACGTTGTTGTGCGGCAGCGCCACAGCGGCTGTCGGCCCCATCGCCTTTGTCGGCCTGATGGTGCCGCATATGGCGCGCTGGATCTGTCGTGCGGATCCGCGCTGGATGCTGCCGTGGACGCTGGTGTTAACCCCGACGCTGTTGCTGGCAGCCGATATCGCCGGGCGTTTTCTGGTTACCGGAGAATTGCGGGTTTCCGTAGTGGTCGCCTTTATCGGCGCGCCGGTGCTTATTTTCCTGGTACGCCGTCCCGGTGGATTACACAGAGGTTAAACATGAGCCAGACTCTTACAGAACCTCGCCCGCTGAAAAAACCTTTGCTGCTGTCGCGCCCCTTTCTGACCGCCTGCGGACTGGTGTTATGCCTGATCCTGCTGGCGGTTTACGCGCTGGGTAGCGGAACACTGGCACTGACGCCGTCGCAGGTTGTCAGCGCCCTGCTCGGCGACGGGCCGAAAAACCTGAGCATTATTGTCACGCAATGGCGTCTGCCGCGCGTGGTGATGGCGATGATTCTCGGTGCCGCACTCGGCATCAGCGGCGCGATTTTTCAGTCGCTGCTGCGCAATCCATTGGGAAGTCCGGACGTTATCGGTTTTAACACCGGCGCGTATACCGGCGTTCTGCTGATTATCGTGTTGTTCAATGGCGCTGCGGGCGACCTTCTCCCCGGCGCGATGGCAGGCGGCGTCGTGACCGCACTGGTGGTATACGCCCTGGCGTGGCGTCAGGGCATCGAAACGTTCCGCCTGATTATCGTCGGTATCGGCGTACGGGCGCTGCTGATTGCGGTCAATACCTGGCTGATTATTCACGCCTCGCTGGAATCGGCGCTGACGGCTGGCTTGTGGAATGCTGGTTCGCTCAATGGCATCACATGGGAGAAAAGCCTGCCGGCGACCGGGATGATTATCGTCGCCTGCATGCTCGCGCGTTGCTTATCCGCTCCGATGCGGTTGCTCGAAATGGGCGATGATGCCGCCTGTGCGCTGGGCGTACCGGTGGCGCGTTCACGTTTATTGCTGATGCTGGCGGGCGTGGCGTTGACCGCCGCAGCCACCGCGCTGGCCGGGCCAATTTCCTTTATTGCGCTGGTGTCACCGCAAATTTCGCGTCGTCTTTGCGCCAGCCAGCAGCACGCTTTATTTTTCGCGGCGCTGACCGGTGCGCTGCTGTTGCTCGCCGCCGATGTCACTGCACAACGGCTGTTCACGCCCTATCAGTTACCCGTGGGCGTGCTGACCGTCAGTCTGGGCGGCATTTATCTGATTGGGTTGCTGATCCGGGAGTCGCGACGCTCATGAATACTGAACACTCTTCCCCTTTGTACGCGAAAGATCTGACGCTGGGCTACGATAAAAAAATCGTCGCCCGCGAACTCTCCGTCTCTATCCCTCAGGGAAAACTCACCGTGATTATCGGGCCAAATGCCTGCGGTAAATCCACATTATTGCGCACGCTCAGCCGCCTGATGCCGCCGCAATCCGGCACGGTATTTCTCGATGGCAAACTGATCGGTGATTACGGCACCAGAGACGTCGCGAAACG
Organism: Rahnella sp. P4_A8; assembly: GCF_056402435.1. Classification (NCBI taxonomy): domain Bacteria; kingdom Pseudomonadati; phylum Pseudomonadota; class Gammaproteobacteria; order Enterobacterales; family Yersiniaceae; genus Rahnella; species Rahnella sp. P4_A8. The sequence continues at coordinate 91,487 of NZ_JBFUHK010000007.1, forward strand.
TCTGGGTTTACTGCCGCAAAGTTCAACGGCGCCGGGCGATATCAGTGTGGCGGATCTGGTGGCCCGCGGGCGTTACCCGCATCAGAGCCTGTTCAGCCGCTGGACAGCGCAAGATACGCTGGCGGTGAACGACGCCATGCACGCAACGGGAGTATTCGAACTGGCGGAAAGCACGGTGAATTCACTTTCCGGCGGACAGCGCCAGCGGGTGTGGATAGCCATGGTGCTGGCGCAACAAACGCCGTTGTTATTGCTGGATGAACCGACAACCTGGCTGGATATCGCGCATCAGATTGATTTGATGGAACTGATGTGTCGCCTGAATCAGGAAAACGGCCGCACGCTGGTGGTGGTGTTGCACGACCTGAATCAGGCATGTCGTTACGCCGGGCATCTGATTGCCATGCGCGATGGAAAAATACTGGCTGAGGGCGCACCGGTGGACATCGTCACACCGGCACTGATCGAACAGGTTTTCGGGCTACGCTGCGCCATTATCGACTGTCCGGTTTCGCATACACCGTTAATTATCCCGCTGGGTAACGGTTGAATCTCCGGTGCTCCATGGCTCTTCGTTCCACAGGTATTGAAGGCCATCGGCTAATCCGCCGCGCCAGCTCAGCGCGTCGTGACCGGCATCGACCACGCGATAACGCACGCTGTTTTTGGTGCGGCTCAGCAGCTCATCCATCTGATTATTCACCTGATAAATCAGCCGTTCATTGCTGCCCGCTTCCATGAAAATTTTCAGATGGCTGGCAGCCCCCAGCCCGTTACTCACCGCACGCAGTAACAAATCCGCCTCGTCAGGATTTTCATCCTGCTGCGATTTATTACGTCGCGGCCACCAGAAAGAACCAGACTGACTGAGTACCAGACCGAAGCGCTGCGGCCAGTGCAAACCGGCGTACAACGCTGACAGCCCGCCAAAGCTCTGCCCCGCCACCACTGTTTTGTTCGCATCGCTGCTGTGCGGTGCGAGCGTCGCCACGGCGGGCAATAACTCCTCCTGAACGGCCAGCCAGAAATCTGCATTACAGGTCAGTTCGCGGCTGCGGGTCTGTGTATCGATCACATCAATCAGCACGTAGACGGCCTGCGGCAATGTGCCTTCCTGCGTCAGTTGCATCAGCGGCTGCCAGACCGGCATCTGCTGCGCCCAGAACTGGCCGTCGAGCAACAGCGCCAGCGGGCGCGATGCCGGATCCTGGCTTTCGCCGGTGGTGTAGATCCAGACCTTGCGCCGGTTGCCCAGACGCGCACTGTTCCACTGATAGGTTTGCAGTTTTGCCGGTTTCTGTGGCAACGCGGCACCGTGGAGATCAAACTCCCGCCAGGCAGGCTGCGGCAATGCGTCGGGCATATGCAAAGGCGACAGCGCGTGAGATTTCGCCCCCGGCCACGGCTGATTCGGATTCAGCGGGTCATAAATCGCATGGGCGAACATATCTTTCCACCATTCCCGCGCAGCCAGCATGGCGGTATAGGCATCGGGATCCTGCGGGAACTCTCTGCCGGGCCCGGTGCGCGGGATCAGGCTGTAGCTGCCGCGCCAGCCGGAGCGCAGCGTAATACTCAGCGACCAGACATCGGTTCCCGCAAGTCTTTGCAGACTTTGCGGCGGTAAAGACTGATGGTGATCGGTGATGCCGTTGATGTTGATCCACACCCGCTGGAAATCCGATGTCGCCTCACTGCCCTGCGGATCCCGCCAGAAGAACGTCACGTTGCATACGTCATCATTCAGCCGTTCGATCAAGGGTGAGCCCTGCGCTTTAATGTCTTTCCACCATTCAGCACTTCCCGCCTGAGAGCTTGCTAACATCGCCTGCGCGGTGGGTTTTTCCGGAAACTGCGATTTCATCATGTTTACGCTTTACAGTCTTTTGGCAGTGAGAGAAGGCATAATTTGCAGAATAATTGACCTGCTTCCTGCAAATTATGAATGGGAATCGTATTGATAATTGTTTGCATTTGCAATAGTGTGTTACCGCCCGTAAACGGGACGATAAAAATACACACACAACAGGCCATCCTCCTGTTCACTAAATCTGTTTTGCAGGAACGGATGGATTTCAGGGCAGAATCCACTATGAAAAGCAGGCTACCACACTATTCTCTGGCAACCTTAATCGGGCTGGGATCAGCACTTTCTTTGCCCGTCAGCGCGGCAGAAAGCACCACAACCCGCACAACAGACGCCAGCCAGAACACCGCAGAAACACAGGAAGACACCAGCGACACACTGGTTGTCACCGCCGCACAGCAAAACCTTCAGGCTCCCGGCGTTTCCACCATCACTTCTGATGAAATCCAAAAACGCCCTCCGGCACGCGACATCAACGAACTTATCCGCACCATGCCCGGCGTAAACCTGACCGGCAACTCTACCAGCGGCCAGCGCGGTAATAACCGCCAGATCGACATCCGGGGTATGGGCCCGGAAAATACCTTAATCCTGATCGACGGTAAGCCGGTGAACAGCCGCAACTCAGTGCGTCAGGGCTGGCGCGGTGAGCGTGATACCCGCGGCGACACAAGCTGGGTTCCGCCCGATATGATCGAGCGCATCGAAGTGATCCGCGGCCCGGCGGCGGCGCGTTACGGTAACGGCGCGGCGGGTGGCGTGGTGAACATCATCACTAAAAAAGACACTCAGGAGTGGCACGGTTCCTGGAATACCTATCTGAACGCACCACAACATAAGGACGAAGGCTCGACCAAACGTACCGATTTCAGCCTCTCCGGCCCGCTCAACGATCAGTTCAGTTTCCGCCTGTTCGGTGGCTACAGCAAAACGCAGGCTGACGCGCAATATATCAACGAGGGTCATCAGTCTGAGCGTACCGGCACCTATGCCGACACCGTTCCGGCAGGTCGCGAAGGCGTGATCGATAAGAATATCGACGCCCTGTTGCACTGGGATTTTGCCCGTATGCAGTCGCTGGAATTTGAAGTGTCCAACAGCCGTCAGGGCAACCTGTACGCAGGCGACACGCAGAACACCAACACCAGTGATTTGGTGAAAAGCATGTACGGTGAAGAGACTAACCGCATTTACCGCCAGTCCTACTCGGTGACCTACAAAGGCGCGTGGGATAACGGTGTGACCACCAACAACTACGTGCAGTACGAAAAAACCCGTAACTCGCGCATGGATGAAGGGCTGGCGGGCGGTACCGAAGGCATCTTCTCTGACGAAGACTTCAACACCATCGCTCTGGGCGACATTCTGGCGCACAGCGAAGTCAGTATTCCGTTTGAGCTGGGCGTGCCGCAAACCGCGACGTTCGGCACGGAATGGAACCAGCAGAAGATGAAAGATCCGTCTTCCAACACGCAGGCTATGCTCGGCGGCGCGATTGCCGGTACCGACAGCACCAACCGCAGCCCCTATTCTCAGGCAGAGATTTTCTCGCTGTTTGCCGAAGATAATATTGAGCTGACCGACAGCACCATGCTGGTGCCGGGTCTGCGTTTCGACCATCACTCCATTGTCGGCAATAACTGGAGCCCGTCGCTGAACCTGTCTCAGGAACTGGGCGACGATTTCACCCTGAAAATGGGTATCGCCCGCGCCTATAAAGCGCCGAGCCTGTATCAGACCAACCCGAACTACGTGCTGTACAGTAAAGGTCAGGGTTGTGCGGCCAGCGGCGGCGGTTGTTATCTGGTGGGGAATAAAGATCTGGATGCGGAAACCAGCGTTAACAAAGAGATCGGACTGGAATTCCACCGCAACGGTTATCAGGCGGGCGTGACCTATTTCCGCAACGATTATCGCAACAAAATCGAATCCGGTTATCTGCCAACCGGCACGTCCTCCACCGGCACAACTGATGTATATAAATGGGAAAACGTGCCGAAAGCCGTGGTTCAGGGGCTGGAGGGCACGCTGAATATTCCGGTCAGCAGCACCGTTTCCTGGAATAACAACGGCACGTACATGATTGAAAGTAAAAACAAAGAGACCGGCGATTATCTGTCGATCATCCCGGAATTTACCATCAACTCCACGCTGAGCTGGCAGGCGACGGAAGATCTCTCTCTGCAATCTACCCTGACCTGGTATGGCCGTCAGAAGCCGAAGAAATACAACTACAAAGGTGAAGCCGTCACCGGCAGTGAGAAGAATGAAGTCAGCCCGTATTCTGTGGTCGGCATGAGCGGCACCTACACCGCGACCAAAAATGTCAGCGTCACGGCGGGTATTGATAACGTCTTCGACAAACGCCAGTTCCGTGCGGGTAATGCCCAGACCGTGGGTAATGCCACCACCGGCGCCTATATGTACGGCGCAGACGCGGCAACCTACAACGAACCGGGCCGCACGTTCTACATGAGCCTGAATACGCACTTCTGAGTATGTTGTCCGCATAAACAAAGCCACCTGCAAAGGTGGCTTTGTTGTGTCTGAAACCTGACTTTGGGCTTACAGCACGCCCTGCGCCAGCATGGCATCAGCCACTTTGACGAAGCCGGCGATATTTGCGCCACGGACATACTGCGTCTGCTGGCTTTCGCCGCCGTATTCGACACACGACTGGTGAATATCCAGCATGATGTGACGCAAACGCGCATCCACTTCTTCGGCTTTCCAGCTCAGACGCGCAGCGTTCTGTGCCATTTCAAGACCTGACGTCGCCACGCCACCGGCATTCGCCGCTTTGCCCGGCGCGAACAGTACGCCCGCGTCGGTGAACAAGTCGGTCGCTTCAATCGTGGTTGGCATATTCGCGCCTTCAGCGACGGCTTTCACGCCATTGGCGATCAGCACGCGTGCCGCATCCGCATCCAGTTCATTTTGCGTGGCGCAAGGCAGCGCGATATCCACCGGCACGTTCCACGGCTGCTGGCCCTCGAGATAGGTCAGCCCGAGTTTTTGCGCGTAATCCGCCACGCGACCATCGCGGCTGGCTTTGATTTCGGTCAGCAGCGCCAGTTTCTCAGGAGTAAAGCCTGCTTCATCGACGACAGTACCGTTAGAATCTGACGCCGTAATCACCCGTGCGCCCAGTGACATGGCTTTTTCAATTGCATATTGTGCGACGTTACCGGAACCAGACACCGCCACGCGCATACCTTCGAAATCCAGGCCATGGCGTTTAAGCATCGATTCAGTGAAATAGATCAGGCCATAACCTGTGGCTTCCGGACGGATGAGACTGCCACCGAACGACAACCCTTTGCCGGTGAACACGCTGGCAGTGTTGTTGGAGAGTTTTTTCATCATCCCCGCCATATACCCCACTTCACGCCCGCCGACGCCGATATCCCCCGCAGGCACATCAGTATCCGGGCCGAGATGACGGTAAAGTTCCAGCATCAGCGCCTGACAGAAACGCATGATCTCGCCTTCGCTTTTGCCTTTCGGATTGAAATCACTGCCGCCCTTTCCGCCGCCCATTGGCAACGTGGTCAGGGCATTTTTAAAGGTCTGCTCAAAACCAAGGAATTTGAGAATCGATAAATTGACCGACGGATGGAAACGCATGCCGCCTTTATACGGGCCGATGGCCGAGCTGAACTGTACACGCCAGCCACGGTTAACCTGCACCTGATTTTTGTCATCCACCCACGCGATACGGAACTGAATGACACGTTCCGGCTCCACCAGACGTTCGAGTAAAGCAGAACGGCGGTATTGCGGATTTTGTTCGAGGAAAGGCCATAGCGTGGTCATAACTTCACGTACGGCCTGGGAGAATTCGACCTGATGCGGGTCGCGTTGCTGAACTGAGGATAAGAACTGTTCGAGGGATTGAATCTGATCCATTAAGGTAAAACTCCGTTTGTAAGTGATGTTGTCTTTTTTATTTACTGCTTATTTTTTGACTATGCATCGACTGACAAGCGGACATCAAGCAATTTATTTCCCAATAAAAACCCTAAGATTTACGACCTTCCAGCTTCAGTAACAACAACTTGTTGTCCAGCCCGCCAGCAAAGCCGGTTAATTTCCCGGAAGCACCAATCACCCGGTGACACGGCGCCACGATAGAAATCGGGTTGCGGCCATTGGCCGCGCCCACGGCACGAACCGCTTTCGGGCGACCGATACGACGGGCGATCTCGCCGTAGCTGCGCGTTTCACCAAACGGAATTTCCAGCAACGCCGCCCAGACTTCTTTCTGGAATTCGGTGCCAGTAAAATCGAGTTCCAGCTCAAAACGGGTACGCTTACCGGCAAAATATTCGTTCAGCTGTTGTTCGGTTTTCAGCAAGATCGGAAACGACGGGTCTTCAATCATATCGCCCAACGGCACGCGCCCGTCGATTTCACATTCCCACAAAATGGCGGTCAGCTTATCGCCTTTCGCCGCCAGTGTGAGTAACCCGACTGGCGATGCCATCCGCTTGAATCTGTTTTCCATCAGTCCCTTCCTCTGCAAGTTTTACGCCCCACACTTTACCGGAAAGGCAGGAACTGACGAAAATTATTTCAGGCCCAACTGTGCGCGAAGTTCCGCTTTCGCCGCGTCGAATTCGGTTTTGAAATCTGGCTGTTCTTCCATTTTTTGCGCGATCAGTGCAGCACCGGTGCGGCTCATCACGGTATCAGAACGGTAATGGAAACCCGCTACCAGACGGTTTTCGGCGTAACCGGCCGCCCGGGTGAACAGCGCGTTGCGTTTTTCCGGCACCATTTCGCCCAGCACCGTCGCCATCAGATAGCCGATAGTAGAATGACCGGAAGGCCATGAGCCGGATTTGGATTTTTTCAGCAGCGGATGAATTTGTTCATCGAGCATATAAGGACGCGGGCGGTTAAAGGCTTTCTTGGCGTGATCATCCACCACGTCTTCGGTCGCCACAATACGATCAAACAGCGCAGCGGTTTTCGGCAGTTTCGCGGCATCAAAGTCCGGCCCCATCACATCGGCAAAACGCCAGACGTTTTCTTCAGCATCAGCAATCGCCGCTTTTTCCTGCTCCGGCGTACGGGTGGCCTGAATTTCCAGCAATTCTTTCAGTTCCGCTTTGGTCTGCGCCGAATCATCCGCCGGTGGCGCGGGCAGATATTTCGTCAGATCCAGTTCCTGGCTGGTGATAAAGGGTTTGGCTTCGTCAGCCGCCTGAACGACAAAAGTGGAACCGAGGGTGAAAAGCAGCAGAGCAACGAGGGACTTACGCACGGGAAAACTCCTGATATTAGTTTGAATATCAGGAGAGTAGAGAACAAGTGTGACGCTTAAATGACAAACATCAGCCGAGCAAACCGAGTTTTCCGGTCAGCTTGCGCACCACTTTCTTTTTACCCGCCAGCGCAATGCCCAGCAGTTGCAGGTTGTCCGTCGGCACAACAGACACCGCTTCGCGAAACGCGGCGTAATCCGTGGTTTGCTGTCCTTCGACCGGAAAAATAATTCCGTCCATTTCGTCATCATGAAGCAGGTGCTGATGAAGGTGCGTGAGCTGTTCGCTGTCGGCAACCAGCACGCTGATGCCAATCGGGATCAGCCCCGGATGCACGCGGTTATCAGCGTCAATCAGCGGCTCGCCCACCAGCGACGGATGGCGTTGCCCGAGCGTCAGGGCCAGAACGGCGGCGGCATTGGCGGCATGTCCGGCGGCAAGTTGCTGGTTGATGACAATCACGCAGCGTTCCGGTGACGAAGGCAGAATGGTTGCAGGCGTATTCATGATGGCAGGCTCCGGTTCAGTTGAAACATGAGCTTAACCCGTCACTTTTTCTCAATCTGGAAGATTTGTGCACAGACGCCGGTAATGTGCTGGCGTGAGCTGATAGGCGCGGCGGAACCAGCGCCCGAGATGGCTCTGATCAGCAAAACCTAAATCAGCCGCCACGTCAGCCGGTGTGCGCCCGAGCGCCAGCCCTTCACGGGCGCGGGTCAGTTTCAGCTGAATAAGATAGGCGTGCGGCGGCAATCCGAATTCAGCTTTAAACGCACGGCTGACCACAAAGCGGCTTTCGCCGGTCGCCGCTGCCAGTTGTTCGAGGCCGATGTCTTCGTGCAAGTGGGCATGCAGATATTCCCGCGCCTGATGCGCCAACCGCGACCAGGGCGCATGCCCCTGAAGTCGCGGCGGCTGCCAGGTGAGATGGCCGCCCAGTGCACAGAGCAAGCCGTCGAGCGCGGTCTGGCGGACAATGCGCAGGTCTTTGCCGTGCAGCGCCTGAAAAGCCCGTGACGTCGCCTGCGCCAGTTGCGGATCCTGCGCTAAGGTATTTTCGAAACTCGGATCACTGGCCGGAGAAAGGGAATCGCGCCGTGCCGCCAGCTCGCGGCTCAGCCATTGCGGATCGAGATACAGCATGTGATAGGTAAAACCGCCGGGCTGCACCGCATCGCCGTCATGGATTTCGCCCGGTTCGAGCATAAAGACTTTGCCCGGCAGGCTTTGATGTTTCTGGCGGCGACAACTGAACTGCTGCAAACCGTACTGAGTGACACCGACCAGATAACTGTCATGCCAGTGGGGATCGTAAGCATGGCCTTCGAAATGGGCGTGGATCGTCTCGATCCCGCTGTCTTTATCTTTCGATAAATCGACCCAGTTTGCAGACGCCATACATCCCCCGCTGAATGAATTAACAACAGGGTAACAAATAGGCGGAGTGAATAAAACTCGGTGGGTTTAAAACCCCCTCCCGGCCTCCCCCTTCGCAGGGGGAGGAGCTGAAAAAACTGCCAGCTTTTTCTCGGGGGAGGCGCTGAAAAACTTAGTGCTTCACGCTTTCAATAAAGGTTTTACGGGCGGTTTTGGAACCCAGACGTTCGGCTTCGTCCAGCAATTTCAGGGCTTTATCGACGTCCCCTGCTTTCACTGCTTTCTTAATCGCATCGTTAAAGTAGGTTTCTGAATCGCTGAGCATTGGCTCGCTCGGTTTAGCCGGAGCCGCCGCAGGTGCAGGCGCTTGTGTGCTGCCGACCACCACGGGTGCAGCGGCTGCCGGTGCGGAAGACGGGAAGATCTGACCAATCATCACGTTACCGGTTTTCTGCTCGGCAGTGACTTTCAGACTCAGTGTGCCGGTCGGGGTATGACGGGCAATCGGATCCGGGATATCCGGCACCGCGTTACCCACGCCAGCGGCGAAGGCTTTCGCCGGGTTCACCATCTGCGTGGTCTCAGCTAAGTCCTGACGGGTGGTGTACACCAGCAGATAAATTTGTTTCTGACCCAGTGCCGGTGTCAGTTTCAGTGTGCCTTCCAGACGATCGCTCGAGACGATACCTGGTTTCTGATACGGGAAATAGCTGGAAGGGTAAAACGCAGCCGGACGCATCTGCTCATCCAGCACCAGAACATTTGGCGCATACACGGTTTTACCGGTCGCGATACTGGTCAGCGTAATTTCAAGCGAACCCCGGTCAGCAGGTAAAGCGAATGCCCCGACGGCGCCCTGAATCTCACCCTGATTAATTTCAGCGCTGGACGTCCCCAGCGTTACATCCTGCGTCACTGGCGGAACCAGCGGCGTCCATGAAAGGTTGCGTAAGGTCTGGCTGGAAATAGCCGGTGCAGTATTCGCATCATTTTGCGCAGCATTCACCACAGCAGGGGCAGCAGCCAACAGGCTCAGCGACAGACACAGTGACAGCAGATTCTTTTTCATTATTGTTTCCTTTGAAATCACCATGAAGGCTGGCGGTCATCAGCGATAATCCGCCAGCCAGCACATCTTCTTTACTGCGTTTTTTTAAAGCTTACATTGCCATTTTTCCAAACTCTTTCGGGTTGCCGGAAGGCGGCAAGCGTCCAAGTCCCCGGGAGCGTAGACAACTACGTGACCGGGGCGAGGACGCGCAGCCAACGCATCGGCAGCGCGAAGGAGGAAGGAAAAAATTACCACCAGATTTCCATTTGGGCGCCGAAGGTGACTTCGTCGTCATTACCACGGCTGTATGTGGTCGTGCTGGTGTCGTTCATCGCTAAGCCATTGTTTGCGCCGCTGTCAGTGTCGTAGCCCCATTTTTCATCCCAGTTCGCATAAGTGGCAAACACGCGGATGGCCGGACGTGACCAGATGCTGTCGCCCGCCTGCCATTGTTGCGCCAGGGTGACTTTGTACTGGCCGTTTTTGTCGCCGGTACGCTGGGATTTCACGTTGTCGTAACCGACTTCCAGCAAGGTGCTCATGATCGGGGTCCATTTGTACATCGGACGGACACCGACGGTGTACCAGGTGGTGCCGTTGTTGTTATCGCGGTCAACGTCCTGATACATCGCCACGTACATCAGGCTCCAGGTGTCGTTGAAGTCGATAGCACCGTGGTCGAGCACACGCACCATGCTGCCGTTGTTGTTGATGGCAGCACCATTCGAGTGGCCGTTCGCCGCGCCCTGGCCCGGATCCGTCATGGAATCTGCGGCATATTGCAGCACGAATTTGTTATAGCCGTTGTAAATACTTTGCGTATGTTCCGCAGTGACCAGGAAGCCGTCTTTGGTCGCATCGTCAGCCAGTGAATAACCATCACGCGCGTTAGCACGACCGTAATCCACCCCTAACTCCAGCACACCGCCCGGGTTAGTTTGCAGGCCTGCCAGACGCACGTCGAACACGTCGTTGGAGGTAGGCACTTCGTTACGCTGGTCGGCGATATAACCGTATGAACCGCCGCTTTCGGTGTTACGGGTGGCAGCCAGAGACAGTTTACCGAAGCCCAGATCGATATCTTCCAGACCCGCACCAGGACCTGAAATATCCCAGTAGTAGAAGTCGATCATGTGAACGTCATGACGTTGGTAGAAACGCTTACCGGCCCACATAGTCGAACCCGGCAGCCATTCGATCAGGTTCTTACCCTTCACGTTTGCTTCGCGGAAAGCCGGATCGGTTGACTCCCAGTCGTTCTGTTGAGAAACGGAATACGCCACGTTGGTGTCGAAGTAGAAGCTCTTATCCCCTTCTTTCCACACTTCCTGACCCAGTTTCAACTCTGCATACGTCTCACATTCGTTACCGAGACGGTATTTGCTGTCTGCACCTGTCGCTTTGAAACATTGCTGCTCGCCGCCGCTGCCGGTCCAGCCAATACCCGAACGGGCATAACCTGTGAAATCCACCGCCATTGCTTGTGTAGAAAGGATGCCAGCAGCCACTGCCAGCGCCAGGGAAGAACTACGCATTGTGATCATCATTTTCTCCTGTAGGGGATCGCGTGCTTTCAAACACCAGGTTCGGGGTGTAACCGGCGACATGCCGTTCCGTCTTCGCGGAACAGATGGCAGCGGTGTGGCGGCAAACCGATGGCGAATGTTGCACCTTCTTCTACCAGCACCACGTCGTTCTGGCGGTACACCAGGTTCTGACGAATTGCCGGAATTTGGATGTGGATCTGTGTTTCGTTACCCAGTTGCTCGACGACCTGCACTTCGCCGGAAAGCGTCACTTCAGCGACGTCGCTTGGCAGAAGATGTTCAGGGCGGATACCCAGTGACAGGTTGCTGCCGACTTTCACGTCGGTCCCTTCCACCGGCAGCCAGACTTGCTGGCGGTTCGGCAATTCGACCTGTACGCGCGCAGGTTCAGCAGCGGTGACTTTCACCGGCAGGAAATTCATTTTGGGTGAGCCGATAAAACCGGCGACAAAGCGGTTGGCAGGATAGTGATACAGCTCGAGCGGCTTACCGACCTGCGCGATATGCCCGGCATCGAGCACCACGATTTTGTCGGCCAGCGTCATCGCTTCGACCTGATCGTGGGTCACGTAAATCATGGTGCGTTTCAGGCGTTTATGCAGACGTGAAATCTCAATACGCATCTGCACACGCAGCGCAGCATCTAAGTTAGAAAGCGGTTCATCGAGCAGAAAAACCGTCGGCTCGGCAACCAGCGTACGGCCAATCGCCACGCGCTGACGTTGTCCGCCGGAAAGCGCTTTCGGGCGTCTGTCCAGCAAATGCGCCAGTTGCAACACTTCGGAAACCTGATTCACCCGCTGATTGATCTCGGCTTTTTTCGCCCCCGCCAGCTTCAGGCCGAAGGACATGTTTTCTGCCACAGACAGATGCGGATAAAGCGCATAAGACTGGAACACCATGCCGATGCCACGATCGGCGGGCGGCACTTCATTCATGCGTTTATCGCCAATCTTCAATTCACCGGACGTGATGTCTTCCAGGCCTGCAATCATGCGCAGCAGAGTGGATTTACCACAGCCGGACGGCCCGACGAACACCACAAACTCGCCTTCTTCTATTTCCAGGTTGATGTCGCTGGAAATCACGGTGTCGCCAAAGGCTTTGTACACGCTGTTAAGGGAAACGCTCGCCATCCTGAACTCCTGTACTTGCTGCCAGCGAGAAAACTCAATGCAACGAAGAGTGAAGGATTAGCCGGTAACCGTAATCATCCGTAACAAAGTTTTTCATGGGGGAGGAGCAGGGAGGATGACGATTCACCGCAACCGGATGAAAGTTCACAGCAAAAATCAAATTCGTGATCTGAATGGCAAAAAACGAACCATATTTTTGAGTGATGAACCACATAACGCCTGAGAGTGTCGGTGGGATCACATTCTGAGAGGTGGGGGCGTAGAGGGGGGGATGATGAAGCTGTGACAGGTTAAATCCACACTGGCGTCGTACCCTGTCTTTTCCGTCTCAGACGATAAAAAAACCGACTACAAAAGGATTGGATTATGACCCTCAGCATTAAAAAGATTGTTAAACACACACTGGCACTCTCGGCGCTGGCTACGCTGGTGTTGTCATCTTCCGCGTTCGCCAAAATAGAAGAAGGAAAGCTGGTCATCTGGATCAACGGTGACAAGGGCTATAACGGCCTGGCGGAAGTCGGTAAGAAATTTGAAAAAGACACCGGCATTAAAGTCACGGTAGAACATCCGGACAAGCTGGAAGAAAAATACCCGCAAGTGGCAGCCACAGGCGGCGGTCCTGACATCATCTTCTGGGCGCATGACCGTTTTGGCGGCTACGCACAATCCGGTCTGCTGGCTGAAATCAGCCCGGACCAGACCTTCAAAGACAAACTGTTCCCGTTCACCTGGGATGCGGTCACCTTCAACGGCAAGCTGATCGGCTATCCGGTCGCGGTTGAAGCGCTGTCACTGATTTACAATAAAGACATCATTAAAGAAGCGCCAAAAACCTGGGAAGAAATCCCGGCGCTGGACAAAGAGCTGCGCGCCACAGGCAAGAGCGCCATCATGTGGAACCTGCAGGAACCGTACTTCACCTGGCCAATCATCGCCGCTGACGGCGGTTATGCCTTCAAGTATGAAAACGGCAAATACAACATCAAAGACACCGGCGTGAATAACGCAGGTTCACAGGCTGGCCTGCAATTCATCATCGATCTGGTGAAAAACAAACACATCAACGCCGACACCGATTACTCCATCGCTGAAGCCGCCTTTAACAAAGGCCAGACCGCAATGACTATCGACGGTCCGTGGGCGTGGTCAAACCTCGACAAGAGCAAAATCAACTACGGCGTGACGTTGCTGCCAACGTTCCACGGCAAGCCGTCTAAACCGTTCGTCGGCGTGCTGACAGCCGGTATCAACGCCGCCAGCCCGAACAAAGAGCTGGCGAAAGAGTTCCTGGAAAACTACCTGATCACCGACGACGGTCTGGCCGTCGTGAATAAGGACAAACCGCTGGGTGCCGTGGCGCTGAAGTCTTATCAGGAGAAACTGGAAAAAGACCCGCGCATTGCTGCCACCATGGCGAACTCGAAGAACGGTGAAATCATGCCAAACATCCCGCAGATGAGCGCCTTCTGGTACGCAGAACGCAGCGCCATCATCAACGCGGTGAATGGCCGTCAGACCGTTCCGCAAGCACTGAAAGATGTAGAAACCCGCATTACCAAGTAATGCCTGCGTTTTAGCTCAATGAACGGTACGGAGCCAACCTGCTCCGTACCGCCACTACAAGGATTGTCCCTATGCCAGTAGCCAAAAAAAGGCCGTTCAGCAATGCGCTTAAGTGGCTGATCATCGCCCTGCTCGCCTGCTTTACCGGTTATCTGATCGTGCTGATGTATGCGCAGGGTGAATACCTCTTTGCCGTTCTAACCCTGATCCTCTCCGGTGTCGGCTTATACATTTATGGCAACCGCCGCGCGTATTCGTGGCGCTACGTGTACCCCGGTCTGGCCGGGATGTCGTTATTTGTGTTGTTTCCGCTGATCTGCACCATCGCGATTGCCTTCACTAACTACAGCAGCACCAACCAGCTGACCTTTGAACGTGCGCAGTCCGTTCTCATGGGACGTGAATTCCAGGGCGGCAAGGTGCTGAATTTCGCACTCTTCCCTGCGGGCGATAGATGGCAACTGGCACTGACGTCGGCGGATAACAGCGAGACGCTGGTTTCCCCGCCTTTTGCTTTCAACGCTTCCGCGCCGCAAACGCTGGACATGCTGCCGCAAACCGCGCCATCGGCTGAAAAAGCCGGGTTGCGGGTAGTGACACAAAACCGTCTGGCCCTCGGTCAGATCTCAGCGAAATTACCCGACGGCGAAACGCTGCGCATGAGTTCCCTGCGCCAGTTCTCCGGCACTCAGCCGCTGTACAAACTCGGTGAAGATAAGAAGCAGCTGACCAATGTGCAAACCGGCACGATTTACCGCCCGAACATGGACACCGGCTTCTATCAGGCAGTGAACGCTCAGGGCGAATGGCAGGCAGAAAAACTCAGCCCCGGCTTTACCGTCGGCATCGGCTGGGGCAACTTCCTTCGCGTGTTACATGACGAAGGGATCCAGAAACCGTTCCTGTCGATTTTCGTCTGGACCGTTGTATTCGCCCTGCTGACCGTGGTGCTCACCGTGGCTGTCGGTATGGTGCTGGCCTGCGTGGTGCAGTGGGAAGAACTGAAAGGGAAAGCGGCGTACCGCATCCTGCTGATCCTGCCCTACGCCGTGCCTGCGTTTATTTCGATTCTTATTTTCAAAGGGTTATTCAACCAGAGTTTTGGTGAGATCAACCTGATGCTCAGCGCGCTGTTTGGCATCAAACCGGCGTGGTTCAGCGATCCATGGACGGCCAAAAGCATGATCATTATCGTCAACACCTGGCTCGGTTATCCGTACATGATGATCCTGTGCATGGGCCTGCTGAAAGCGATCCCGGACGATCTTTACGAAGCATCCGCTATGGATGGCGCGACGCCGATGCAGAACTTCTTCCGCATCACGCTGCCGCTTTTGATCAAACCGCTGACGCCACTGATGATCGCCAGCTTCGCGTTTAACTTTAATAACTTCGTGCTGATCCAGTTGCTGACGAACGGCGGGCCGGACATGCTCGGCACCACCACGCCAGCGGGTCATACCGATTTGCTGGTCAGCTACACCTATCGCATCGCCTTTGAAGGCGGCGGCGGGCAGGACTTCGGGCTGGCGGCAGCGATTGCCACGCTAATCTTCCTGCTGGTGGGAGCGCTGGCTGTCGTGAACCTGAAAGCATCACGTATGAAATTCGACTGAGGAGAAACAAACAATGCCTATGGTTAAACCGAAGTCGCAGAAAGTCAGATTGCTGGTCACACACCTGCTGTTGCTGTGCTTTCTGGCGCTGATCCTGTTCCCGTTGCTGATGGTGTTCGCCATCTCGCTGCGTCCGGGTAACTTCGCCACCGGCAGCCTGATCCCGGATCAGGTCTCGTGGGATCACTGGAAACTGGCGCTCGGCATTGCCGTCAACAACAGCGACGGCAGCGTTACGCCACCGCCGTTCCCGGTGATGCTGTGGCTGTGGAATTCGATCAAGATCGCCGTGATCACCGCCGTCGGCATCGTCGCGCTTTCCACCACCTGCGCCTATGCCTTTGCCCGCATGAGATTCCGCGGTAAAAGTTCGCTGCTTAAAGGGATGCTGATTTTTCAGATGTTCCCGGCGGTGCTGTCGCTGGTGGCGCTATACGCCCTGTTCGACCGTCTCGGCATGTACGTGCCCTTCCTCGGGCTGAACACCCACGGCGGCGTGATTTTCGCCTATATGGGCGGCATCGCCCTGCACGTCTGGACGATCAAAGGCTATTTCGAAACCATCGACGGTTCGCTGGAAGAAGCCGCTGCGCTGGACGGTGCCAGCCCGTGGCAGGCATTCCGTCTGGTTCTGCTGCCGCTGTCTGTGCCAATTCTGGCAGTGGTGTTCATTCTGTCGTTCATCGCGGCCATCACCGAAGTGCCGGTGGCGTCGTTACTGCTGCGTGACGTCAACAGCTACACACTGGCGGTCGGTATGCAGCAATATCTGAACCCGCAAAATTACCTGTGGGGTGATTTCGCGGCGGCAGCCATATTGTCGGCTATCCCGATTACGGCGGTGTTCCTGATTGCTCAACGCTGGCTGGTCGGCGGCTTAACGGCAGGCGGTGTGAAAGGTTAACTGTAAGGCTAATGCGCTTTGTAATACTTGATCAATTCCCTGTGTCTTGGGCGGCTGAATAAGCCGCCTTTTTTTATGCATGGAGGGATCGGGAATAACCAAATAGTCGGTGCAAAGGTATCAGCGAGCTCACAAGAGGCAATGGACTGTATAGCGATCACCAGACCACCTTAGGATTCATATACAGGCCATCCGATCCCAACGGTTGCCCATAAAAAAGGGGTCCTGCCCTAAGGCAGAACCCCTTTTCACTTCCTTCCTTTCAGCTTCAGCTCACCGATACTTTCCGGCGGCGTTTATCGAGGTCTTTAATCAGCTTATTCACCTGCTCGTCGGCAAACATCTCTTCGAGCGTATGGGAAAGCTTACGGCGCCAGTTCGGATATTCATCGCTGGTGCCGGGCACGTTAACCGGTGCGCCCATGTCCAGCCAGTCTTCCGGTTGCAGGCCGAGCAAGGCACAGGCACTGTCAGCGACGTAGCGTTGCAGACCACGGTTGAGTATTGGCGTCATTTCCATCAGTGCGGCTTTATGCCCGGTTTTCTTCGGGATGCAGCCGTAATGATGCAGACCATCAAGCAACCCCTGACGTGCGCGGGCGCGGTCGGCGTACAGCTCCTGTAAAACAGCCTC
This sequence comes from Rahnella sp. P4_A8, assembly GCF_056402435.1. NCBI lineage: Bacteria > Pseudomonadati > Pseudomonadota > Gammaproteobacteria > Enterobacterales > Yersiniaceae > Rahnella > Rahnella sp. P4_A8. The sequence goes on from NZ_JBFUHK010000007.1 coordinate 108,455, forward strand.
GTCGCGGTACAAACCGAGGGATTTTCCCAGCGCCAGATCGTCGCTTTGCCAGTAGCCGCGCAGCGTCGGCAGGTCGTGCGTGGTAATCGTGGCCATCGCCTGAACCGGATAGGACTGCGGCGCGCGGAAGTTGTTTTCCTCGTCGCGCTCGAAATACAGCACTTTGTAGGAATACACGCCGCTTTCGCGCAGTTTGCTGACGATCTCGACCGGTACGGTGCCCAGATCTTCGCCGATCACCATGCAGCGGTGACGCTGGCTTTCCAGGGCTAAAATGGCCAGCAGATCATCCACCGGATATTGCACGTACGCACCTTTATCCGCCGTTTCACCCGCCGGGATCCACCACAGGCGCAGTAACGCCATCACATGATCGATGCGCAACGCGCCGCAACTCGTCATGTTGGAACGCAGAAGATCGATAAAAGGCTGATAGCCGCGCCTCACCATCACATGCGGATCCATCGGGCGCAGATCCCAGTTCTGACCGAGCGGGCCGAGAATATCCGGCGGTGCACCCACTGAAGCTTTCAGGCAATACAGTTCGCCGTCGCCCCAGGTTTCGGATCCGCCTGCCACCACGCCGACCGCCAGATCACGGTAAAGCCCCATCGGCATCTCGTGCCGCTGGCTGGTGTGATAACACTGCGTAAACTGGGTTTCCGCCAGCCATTGCAGCCACAGATAAAACTCCACATCCTGCGCATGTTGTTCGCAGAAAGCGCGCACGGCCGGGCCACGGGCATCATGATATTTTTCAGGCCAGCGGTTCCAGCCAAGTGCCACATCACTTTCTTTCGCCAGATGCTCGTAAAGCGCATCAAACGCAGCCTGCAGATACAGGCTTTCACCGCCCTGTTTGACGAAGTTGCGCAGGGATTTCACCTGCGGATCCTGCGCCTTACGTCCCTGAAAATGCGCGTAAGCCAGCCGTAATCCTTCTAATTTCAGCGGCATAACGCTGGCGTAATCCACCCAGTCATTGGCGCGCACCGCCTGCAAACGTTGCTGCGTCAGCGGCTGATGCCACCACTGTTGCGCCGCATCGCTCTGCCGGAAATCATCTACCGCGCCGACGTCGATATAAATCACGTTTAGCCAGCGGCGGGATGACGGACTGTAAGGGCTGGCGGCCACCGGATTCGCCGGATACAGCGCGTGGATCGGATTAAGCCCGACAAACGCGCCGCCGCGTTCGGCGACGTTTTTCAGCATCAGATTGAGATCGCCAAAATCACCGATGCCCCAGTTATTTTCCGAGCGCAATGTATAAAGCTGCACGCAGGCGCCCCACAGTTTTTTACCGGCCAGCAGCGCATCCGGTTCGTAACAGCGTTTCGGCGCGACAATGACCCGGCACTCCCACTGTTGCGCATCCTGCGTCAACGTCAGCTGGTGATAACCGGCAGGAATTTTACCCGGGAGTGCCAGCGTCATTTTGCCGCTGATCCGCCCCTTTTGGGTCACGCCGCTTTCCAGTTTCAGAGTCCAGGCATATTCGCCTTCACCGCCGACCGGCAATGCCAGACGGCTGCCGGTGACAAACACTTTGACCGACGGCACCGGCGTGGCAACCGGGCGGCGGCTGCCCGCCACCCAGCCCATCGCCGATAACAGTTCACGCTTGGTCTCGGAAGCGATTGCCTGTTGTTTGCCGTGCGCATTAATAAAACCAGAAGCAATCCCCGCCTCCCTGGCGGCCTGCTCCAGTGCTTTGTTCTCCATGCGGGCTCCTTATCGCTTCGCCTGCCAGATCCGTTGCTGATAATCGCGGATCGAGCGGTCGGAACTGAACATCCCTACGCGGGCCGTGTTGAGGATAGTTTTACGGGTCCACTCGTCCTGGTCGCGATACAACGCGTCGACTTTTTGCTGTGCCGCGCAGTAATCGGCAAAGTCAGCCAGCACCAGATACGGGTCGCCGCCGCCAAGCAAACTGTCGAGCATCAGGCTGAAGGCCTGTTTGTCGCCATTGCTGAAGAAGCCGTTTTCCAGTTCTTTGAGGATCTTATCCAGGTGCTTGTCTTTCTTGCGAATTTTAAGCGGATCGTAGCCCTTCGCCTGCAAGGCTTTGACCTGATCGACGGTGTTACCAAAGATGAAGATATTGTCTTCCCCGACCTCTTCAGCAATCTCAACGTTCGCGCCGTCGAGTGTGCCGACGGTCAGCGCGCCGTTCAGTGCCAGTTTCATGTTGCCGGTGCCGGAAGCTTCTTTACCAGCGGTAGAAATTTGCTCGGAAACATCAGCCGCCGGGATCATCAGTTCAGCCACGGACACGCGGTAATCCGGAATAAACACCACTTTGATGCGGTCACGCACCAGCGGATCGTTATTCACTTTTTCCGCGACTTTGTTGATGGCATAGATGATGTTTTTCGCCAGGTAATAACCCGGTGCCGCTTTCGCGCCGAACAGGAACACACGCGGCACCAGATCCATTTCCGGGTTATCGCGCAACTGACGGTACAACGACAAAATGTGCAGCAGATTCAGATGCTGGCGTTTGTATTCATGCAGACGTTTGATCTGTACGTCGAAAATGGCATCAGGGTTGAGGGTCAGTCCCATCACCTGTTTCACGTAATGCGCCAGTTTGATTTTGTTCTCACGCTTAATGGCCTGATAACGCTGACGGAATTTTTTATTATCCGCAGAACTTTCCAGCCCTTTCAGCGCGTCCAGGTCATTCACCCATTCGGTTTTCAGGGTGTCATCAATCAGCGATGACAGCGCCGGGTTACACTGTTTCAGCCAGCGGCGCGGTGTGATGCCGTTGGTCACGTTGTGGAATTTATTCGGCCATAACAGGTGATATTCCGGGAACAGGTCTTTGACCACCAGTTCGGAATGCAACGCCGCCACGCCGTTCACCGCAAAACCACTGACCACGCACAGATTTGCCATCCGCACTTGTTTGTTCTGATGGACAGACAGTTTTTCCCAGACGGCTTTGTCACCCGGCCACTGTTTTTCGACCACTTTTTTGAAGCGGGCGTTGATGGCTTTGATCAGCGAGAAATGGCGCGGCAGCAGGCTGCGCACCAGTTTTTCATCCCAGCACTCCAGCGCTTCCGGCATCAGCGTGTGGTTGGTGTACGCGAACGTCTGGCGGGTGATCGCCCAGGCGGCGTCCCATTCAAGCTGGTGTTCGTCGAGCAAAATACGCAACAGCTCAGGAATGGCAATGGTCGGGTGCGTGTCATTGAGCTGGATGACTTCAAATTTCGGTAAATCCTCAATTTTACGGCCAAGGAAGTGATGGCGGCGCAGGATATCGGCCACCGAGCAGGCGCACTGGAAATACTGCTGCATCAGGCGCAGGCGTTTGCCAGCGTCGTGATTGTCATTCGGATACAGCACTTTGGTGAGTTTGGCCGCATCAATGCCTTTTTGCTCGGCTTTAAGAAATTCACCGTCATTGAACAGCGTCAGATCGAACGGATGCACGTCAGTGGCCTGCCACAGACGCAGCGGCTGGGTAACGCCATTTTTGTACCCGACCACCGGCAGATCCCAGGCTTCACCGCGCAGGGTAAACGCCGGATGCCACTGTTCAGCGCCCTTTTCGTTTTTTGTCAGTTTGCCACCAAACGCCACATCGACGGACAGTGAGCTGTTGTGGCTGAACCACGGATAGCATTCGCGATGCCAGTTATCCGGCGCTTCCTGTTGTTTGCCTTCGCTGAACGACTGGCGGAAAAGACCGTACTGATAGTTCAGACCGTAGCCGGTGGCCAGTTGCCCGACGGTCGCCATGGAATCGAGGAAACAGGCAGCCAGACGGCCTAATCCGCCATTGCCCAGCGCCGGATCGGTTTCCTGCTCCAGTACGTCGGCCAGCTCGACACCCTGCTCTTTCAGCGCCTGACTGACCGTGTCGTACCAGCCGAGATTGATCAGATTATTCGCGGTCAGGCGCCCGATCAGGAATTCCATCGAAATATAGTTAACGTGCCGTTGCGGCTGTTTCGCCGCCGCCGGTGCCGGTTGCGCGCTCAGTTGTTCAGATAATGCGGCACTGGTGGCCTGCCACCACTGGTGCGGTGTCATATCCTGTGCCTGCTGCAAACCGAACCCTTGCCACTGGCGTTTCAGCGCGGCTAAAAACTGCGTCTTATCTAAAGTCACCTGCATCACATGCCTCTTTATCCGGAAATTTGTAGGGAAAGTCTGGTGTTGATTATCACTATGCTGACGCGTATGTCGGTGAGCGGCATCCTCCCGTAAAAGATTAGGCAGGGAGGAGAAACGGGGCGTAGCCGGAGGAGACGGAGGTTCAGGGCAGATGCCTGAAAATTTGTATTAAGAAGTGTGATGCAGAGCAACTTAACGGCATGTAAAAACGTAACATTCTTGCAATCAATGTTTCAAAGGAGGACTTTAGAAAAAGTGATTAATTACACGCTGTGAAATAAATAACGTCCCCTCTGTCCTTCTGTCAAAAGAATCGAAAAAAATGCTGATCCCTTCAAAATTGAGCCGCCCGGTGCGGCAGCAAAATACAGTGGTTCGGGAACGTCTGCTGACGAAGCTCTCGACTGCGCCAAATTATCGTCTGACCCTGGTCGCCAGTCCGGCGGGTTATGGGAAAACGACGCTGGTGGCGCACTGGGCTGCAGGTAAAAGCGATCTGGGCTGGTATTCTCTTGATGAAAGCGACAATCAGCCGGAGCGCTTTGCCAGCTATCTGATTGCTGCTGTGCAGCAGGCCTGCGGCGGGCATTGCATCAAAAGCGAAGCGCTGAGTCTCAAGCATCAGTACGCCAGTTTACCTGCGCTGTTTGCCCAGCTTTTTGTGGAGCTTTCCGACTGGCACAGCCCGCTGCTGCTGGTGATCGACGATTACCATCTGATTTCCAATGACGCCATTCATGAAGGGATGCGTTTTTTCCTGCGCCATCAGCCGGAAAACCTGTCACTGGTGGTGCTTTCACGCACCCTGCCACCGCTGGGCATCGCCAATATGCGTGTGCGGGATCAACTGCTGGAACTCAACGCCTCGCATCTGGCCTTTACGCATCCGGAAACACAGCAATTTTTCGACAACCGGCTGAAAGACCCGATTGATCAGGCAGACAGCAGCCGGCTGTGCGACGAAGTCGCGGGCTGGGCCACCGCCTTGCAACTAATTGCGTTATCGGCGCGGCAGTCTTCTCACCCTTCACAGCATTCGACGCAGCAGTCCGCACGCAAACTGGCCGGGCTGAATGCCAGCCATCTTTCTGAATATCTGGTGGATGAAGTGCTGGATCGCGTTGATGCCCCGACGCGTGATTTTCTCCTGCGCTGCTCGCTGTTGCGCTCAATGAACGATGCGCTGATTGTGCGCCTGACCGGCAGCGAAAATGGTCAGCAACGGCTGGAAGAACTGGAACGTCAGGGATTATTCATCAACCGTATGGATGACAGCGGCGAATGGTTTAACTTCCACCCGCTGTTTGCCACATTCCTGCGTCAGCGTTGTCAGTGGGAACTGGCATCTGAGCTGCCTGCCATTCACCGCGCTGCCGCCGAAGGCTGGCTGGCACAAGGTTTTCCGGCCGAAGCCATTCATCATGCGCTGGGTGCCGAAGACACCAATCTGCTGCGCGATATTCTGCTGCAACATGCCTGGGCCCTGTTTAATCAAAGCGAGCTGGCGTTGCTGGAAGAATGTCTTGCCGCTCTGCCTTATGACCGGCTGATTCAGAATCCTAAACTGGTGTTGTTGCAGGCATGGCTCGCACAAAGTCAGCACCGTTATGCTGAAGTCGAGGTGTTGCTGGCCCGCGCTGAAAGCGAAATGAAACAGCATAATATTGTGATGGAACAGGCACTGGCGGCCGAGTTTGATGCCCTGCGGGCACAGGTGGCTATCAACGACGGACGTCAGGATGAGGCGGAAAAACTGGCCACTGAGGCGCTGCGCTATCTGCCTTATGAAAGCTATTACAGCCGCATTGTGGCCACGTCCGTGACCGGTGAAATCCAGCACTGCAAAGGGGATCTCACCCGCGCACTGCCGCTGATGCAGCAGACCGAGCAAATCGCCCGCCGTTATGAAGCCTATCACTACGCCTTATGGGCGCTGCTGCAACAGAGTGAAATTCTGATTGCTCAGGGCTTTTTGCAGGCCGCGTTTGAGATGCAGGATCGCGCTTTTGAACTGGTGCGCGAACAGCATCTTGAACAGTTGCCGATGCACGAATTTTTATTGCGTTTACGTTCCCAGCTGCTGTGGTCATGGTCGCGGCTCGATGATGCAGAAGAAGCTGCGCGTGAAGGGCTTAATGTGCTGAGCAATTTCCAGCCACAACAGCAGTTGCAATGCCTGGCAATGCTGGCGAAATGTTCGCTGGCACGCGGTCAGCTCGACAACGCCCATCACCATTTACAGCGCTGTGAAGCGTTGCTGAAAACCGGTCAGTATCACATTGACTGGCTGACCAATACCGATAAGCCGCGGGTGATTTACTGGCAGATGATTGGCGATAAAAACGCTGCACGCCAGTGGCTGCAACAGGCGCGTAAACCGGACATGGCAGATAACCATTTCCAGCAAGGCCAGTGGCGAAATATTGCCCGCGTACAGATTTTGCTGGAACAGTTTGATGAAGCTGAAGTGGTGCTCGATGAACTGAATCAGAATGCCCGGCAGTTGCGCCTGACCAGCGATCTGAACCGCAATTTGCTGCTGAGTAACTTACTTTACTGGCAAACCGGGCGCAAAAGTGACGCCCAAAAAGCATTGATCGAAGCGCTGGCGCTGGCGAACCGTACCGGTTTTGTCAGTCATTTCGTCATCGAAGGGGAAATGATGGCGCAACAACTGCGCCAGTTGATCCAGCTTAATCTGCTACCGGAACTGGAACAGCGCCGCGCCCAGCAGATTTTGCGCGAAATTAACCAGCATCACCGTCACAAGTTTGCGCATTTCGACGAAGGCTTTGTGAACAAACTGCTGACCCATCCGCAAGTGCCGGAACTGATCCGTACCAGTCCGCTGACGCAGCGCGAGTGGCAGGTTCTGGGGCTGATTTACTCCGGCTACAGTAATGACCAGATTGCCGGTGAGCTGGACGTTGCATCAACGACCATCAAAACCCATATCCGTAATCTGTATCAGAAGCTGGGGGTTGCGCACCGGCAGGAAGCGGTGCAGCAGGCTCAGCACCTGTTACAAGTGATGGGTTACGGCGCGTAATTATCTCTTCAAAATACATCACGATTTCTCCGCTTTTCATAACACATCGTCAAAATAAGTTGATGTGTTATGCCTATTTTTTATTAGCGAACATTTTTTACTCAAAAATAAAATCCGGTGATATAATGTGACCGTCGTCACATAATTGTAATTCACCATTTCTTCTGTAAAGCCCATTGCCCGCCCGTCGTAGCAGCCTTCCGGCTGATTTTGGCTTCGTGCAAGTGGCTGTAGTAAGTAAGGATTTTATCGATGGGTACATTAACTGCCGGGATTTTAATGATGCGCTGGGAATTGCTGAGCGCTTTTTTGATGTTCTGCACCAGTCAGCTTAATATTGTTTGTCGCCAGTCCAGCCGCAATACCATGGCATTCGTTTGCAGTGGTATCGGCCTCACCGTGACCTGTTTCTTTGTCATGAGCCTGATGGGCATGAGCTACAACGCCGTTGCCGTCGCGCAATTCTGGGCAAACACCAAAGACGTTTTCTTTGATGTCATGAGCAAAACCCCGACCGATATGTCTTACTACTATTAATCCGATTTCCTTAGCGGATATTCCAGATTATTAAAGGGCAGAACCGCATGTTCTGCCCTTTTTGTTATCCCGCGCTTTCCCCCGTGTTACTTCTGATGATTATTTGTTCAGCCGGATGTCATGTAATCCTAAATATAAAAATTTGCGTGACGCATCGAATGTCTTTTTGTATCTATCATTCTGATTACCTGTAAATTGCGGGATGTACCGAAAGGTAAAAAGATATTGTGCTGGCGTCTAAACTATTCATTGCTAATAGTTGAAGGGACGTATTAGATTCTCACTCTATACTTTTCTTAGAATGATCATTGCTTTGTTTGCTTCAGGCTGCTGAATTTTCTCTGATTTGGCTCCCCTGCTTATGGTTGAAGGAATTCCGATGAATACGCATCACATGCTTGGCGCGTTAGTGTTACTGGTAAGTTCTGCTTCTTCTCTCGCCGTTGAAACAACGGGCATTCCTCAGGATCAGGTGAAAGAGCGCAACGCGTTCATTGCCGATTTGATGAAAAAAATGACCCTTGATGAAAAAATYGGTCAGCTGAATCTGGTCACTGTGGGGCCTGAGTACCAAAAAGAAGCCATCATGGCTGACATCCGCGCCGGTAAAGTCGGTGGCGTGTTTAACACGGTAACTAAGCCCGATATCCGCCGTATGCAGGATCAGGTGCAGTACAGCCGCCTGAAAATTCCTCCGTTTTATGCCTATGACGTGGTGCATGGGCAGCGCACGATTTTCCCTATCAGCCTCGGTCTGGCGGCGAGCTGGGATATGCAGGCGGTGGCGACCAGCGCACGTATTTCAGCCCAGGAAACGGCAGCTGATGGCCTGAACATGACGTTCTCACCGATGGTCGATATCACCCGTGATCCGCGCTGGGGCCGTGTTTCTGAAGGTTTCGGCGAAGATACCTATCTGACCTCGCGCCTCGCGCATGAAATGGTTACCGGTTATCAGGGCAAAGACCCGTCTGCCCCTGACGCCGTCATGGCAAACGTCAAACACTATGCGTTGTACGGTGCTGTCGAAGGCGGCCGCGAATACAACACTGTGGACATGAGCCTGACCCGCATGTTCAACGATTACATGCCACCTTATAAAGCGGCAGTCGATGCGGGTGCCGGCGGTGTGATGGTGGCACTGAACAGCGTTAACGGTATTCCTGCCACCTCGAATACCTGGCTGCTGAAAGATATTCTGCGCGATGACTGGCAGTTCAAGGGCCTGACTGTCAGCGACCACGGCGCCATTGGCGGGCTGGTCAAACATGGCGTAGCCGAAGACGATCGTCAGGCGGCCGCGATGGCGCTGAAAGCCGGTGTCGATATGGACATGGCTGACAATATGTACGGTAAGTACCTGAAAGGGTTACTTGCCGACGGCATGGTGAGCCAGAAAGACATTGATCGCGCCGTTCGCGATGTTCTGGCCGCGAAATGGGATATGGGGCTGTTTGTTGATGAATATCGTCATTTAGGCCCGCAGTCGAGCGATCCGGCTGACACCAACGCCGAAAGCCGTCTGCATCGTCAGGAGGCGCGCGAAGTGGCACGGACCTCGCTGGTGCTGTTGAAAAATAACAATCAAACGTTACCGTTAAACAAAAAAGGCACGATTGCCGTCGTTGGCGCGCTGGCTGACAGCAAGCGTGATGTGATGGGCAGTTGGTCGGCAGCCGGTAAGGCAGCGCAGGCAGTCACTGTGTTGCAGGGGATGAAAGATGTGCTCGGTGATAAAGGCACTATCCTCTATGCCCGCGGTGCCAACGTCACCAACGATCAGGCTCTGGTCGATTTCCTGAACTCTTACGAGAAACAGGTGATCAACGATCCACGCAAACCGCAGGATATGATCGACGAAGCGGTGAAAACAGCAGAAAAAGCTGACGTTGTGGTCGCCGTAGTCGGCGAAGCACAAGGCATGGCGCACGAAGCGTCCAGCCGTTCCGAAATTAACATTCCGCAAAGCCAGCGTGACCTGCTCAAGGCATTGAAAGCCACCGGTAAACCGCTGGTTGTCGTGTTAATGAATGGCCGTCCGCTGACCCTGTCGTGGGAAAACGAAATTTCTGATGCCATGCTGGAAACCTGGTTCAGCGGCACCGAAGGCGGACATGCGATTGCCGACGTTCTGTTTGGAGACTACAATCCATCAGGCAAACTGCCGATGACCTTCCCACGCTCAGTCGGGCAAATTCCTTTGTACAATAGCGTGCTCAATACCGGCCGTCCGTTTAATCCTCAGCATCCAGATAAATACACCACCCGTTATTTTGATATCACCAACGGCCCGCTGTTCCCGTTCGGTTATGGCCTGAGCTACACCAGCTTCGGTGTGTCTGACGTGAGTTTGTCATCCACCACGATGGATGCCGGACACCCGCTCACCGCCAGCGTGACGGTGAAAAACACCGGCAAAGTCAGCGGTGCGACGATCGTCCAGATGTACCTGCAGGATGTCACGGCATCGATCAGTCGTCCGGTTAAAGAGTTGAAGAATTTTGAGAAAATCAACCTGCAGCCAGGCGAAGAGAAAGTTGTTACCTTTACGATCACCGAAAAAGATTTACGCTTCTACAACGATAAATTGAAATGGGCTTCAGAGCCTGGAAAGTTCAATGTATTCGTGGGGTTAGATTCTCAGGATGTGAAACAAACCAGTTTCCTGCTGAAATAACTTTCCGGGCCTGACATCAGGCCCGGAAGAGAATCAAAAACCTTCTCTCTCAGGCGGTATTCCGGTAACGGAGACCGCCTGTTCTGAGCAGTAATTTCTGTCCGGTAACTGGATATATAACTGGCAGTGGCTAACCTTAAATTCAATGTGTTACGCCATTCCGCCCCTGTCCGTTTTTTTACGGAACGTGGCGAATGTGCTGAACAGAGTAAGCTCCGTCTGTGCTGACTGTCGCCCGTCGCCACACTGGCGGCGTATAGCGTTCTTTGCGGAGAAACATTCATGGTCGACTCTCAAGATGCTTCCCTCCTGTACCTGCACTTTGGTACACCACGCCCATATTGGCGACTGGGTTCAGACAGCAATGCCCTGGAGTTATCCGCAGAGAAAGGCGTCGTCAATATTGCTATCTCTCTGACGCAGTGGCAGGCAGGGAAAATAAGGCAACTCACCGGGATCACCTCGAGTTTTACCCTGGATATCACGCTATTCGGATCCCCTGCGCGTTTGTATCTTGTCGGGCGAAAAATCGACAGTAAAGCCTGGGCCGGTACGGCATCCGCCTATCAGGACACTGAGTCTGTCGCCCATGACCTTGAAGTCGGTCTGACCTTTGCTGAGCAGGTGGTTTCTGAAGCCAACTCCGTGATCGTGATTATCGATCAGGAAGGCAAAATCCATCGTTTTAACCGTCTGAGCGAGGAATATACCGGCCTGCGCGAAGAAGATGTTATCGGACGCAGCGCCTATGACCTTTTTATGTCGATGGAAGAAGGCCTGGCCTCACGTCAGAATATCAATGGTTTTTTCCAGCATCAGCAATCTTATGAAGTGGAACGCTGGATCAACACCGTCAAAGGCCAGCGCCTGTTCCTGTTTCGCAATAAATTCGTCCACAGCGGCAGCGGCAAACAGCAAAAATATCTGATTTGCTCCGGCTCTGACATCACTGACGAACGCAAGGCGCAGGAGCGTTTGCGCGTGCTGGCAAATACTGATCTGGTCACCGGTTTCGCTAACCGTAATGCCTTGCAGGAGTCCCTTGCCCGAGCACTTATCGAGCGTGGTGAAAACAACGTCGGGCTGATTTATCTGGATCTGGATAACTTCAAAAAAGTTAACGACGCCTACGGACATATGTTTGGTGATCACCTGCTGCGCGCGGTGTCTGATGCCATTCAGGATTGCCTGTCGCCCAACGATAAACTGGCGCGGCTCGGCGGGGATGAATTCATTATTCTCAGCACGCATGCTGAAATAAAAGCGCTGGAAGCGCTGAGTCAGCGCGTTTTGCGCAGGCTCAGTTTGCCATTCCGCATCGGGCTGATTGAAGTGTATACCGGCTGTTCAGCAGGTATCGCGATTTGCCCGGAACACGGTACCGACGGCGATATACTGTTGCAAAACGCCGATACTGCCATGTATGCAGCCAAGGAAAAGGGCAAAAATGTACACTGTGTTTTCTCACCAGAGATGAATGAGAAAGCCTCTGAATACATGTGGTTAGATACACATTTACGCAAAGCCTTGTCTGAGAAAGATCAGCTGGTCTTACACTATCAGCCGAAAGTATCGCTTTACGGTACCGTGCAAAGCGTGGAGGCACTGCTGCGCTGGAATTCTCCGGAACGCGGTCTGATCCAACCTCAGAGCTTTATTCCCTATGCCGAAGAATCCGGTCTCATCACGCCAGTCGGTAAATGGGTGATCGAAACCGCCACCCGTCAGGCGACGGAATGGCAGAAAAAAGGGCTGAATTTGCGGGTGGCGGTAAACCTCTCCGGACGACAGCTTAACAATAGTTCATTCATCACGACGTTGTCGGATGCCATGAAAAATGCCGGCATGAAAGGCTGCCTGCTGGATTTCGAACTGACAGAAAGTTGCCTGGTGGAAGACGAAGGTGCAGCGATCACCATGATTAACCAGTTGCATAAACTGGGCGCACAAGTACATCTGGATGATTTCGGCACCGGTTATTCTTCACTGTCACAACTGGCGAGAATCCCCCTCGACTGCATCAAGCTGGATCAAAGCTTTATTCGTGGAATCAATGATAATCCGGTGTCTCAGGCGCTGGTACGGGCGATTGTGGCGGTGGCCAAAACGCTGCAACTGACAGTGGTCGCGGAAGGTGTGGAAACGGCGGAAGAAGAGAAGCTGATTGACGAAATCGGTGTGGACAGCAAACAGGGATTTTTATATGCCAAGCCAATGCCAGCAAATGAACTGGAGCACTGGCTTGAGGAAAAAATGATTGCTTCACCCAATGTTTTTAAACATAAAGCAAAACAGAAATAGCGCCAGTGACGGGCTGCTTCTGCCTGCTGCTAGCCGGTTTTACGCAATGACGCCGTATGCCGGTTTTGCAGCATGACCAGACGCTCCATATAACTCAGGTCTTTCTCCTCCAGCGTAAACGCTGCATCCACCCAATCCTCCGTAATATCCATCAGTTCTGAACGTGATAATTGCAGCACACGCTGACGTGCGCGGATCATCGCCCGGATGCCGTTGAGCTTTGGTCGCAAAACATCCATGAACGTTCGCGTGGCGGTGAATGCTTCCCCCGGCTGGAATAACACGTCCACCAGCCCGCGGCTTTCAAACCATTCGGCGGTATGCGACTCCCCGGTGGAAATCAGTTCCTCCGCCAGCTTCATCCCCGCTTTGCGTGATACCAGCGAATAACCGCCCATTCCCGGGAAAAGGTTAAATGCGATTTCAGGGAACCCCATCCGGGCGGTGTTCTGCGCCAGCACGTAATGGTGTGCCAGTGCGGCTTCAAAGCCGCCGCCCAGTGCCGTGCCTTCTATCATCGATAAACTGATCGCGCCTACGTCAAAACCACGCGCGGCAGCGTGAACGCAATCCACGCAGGCTCTGGCGTAAGCACGTAACGCTTCGCGTTTATTATTGACGATGGAATCAACAAAGAAGCTCAAATCACCGCCGACATTATACATATTGGGCACCAAAGAGCCGGTGACCCAAAAATCAAAACGCAGACCGGATGCCTTCGCGGCATACATCAGCGTCATAATGTCTTCGATAAGCTCCTGATTAAAACAGGGACGTGGATAAGACCTGAGCATCATCCACATGACGTTACGACCCTCTTCATAATAGGCTGCAATCTGGGACAAATGCCCGGCTTCGGTGAACGGGCGGCAGGCTGTATGGTCAATAAGATTCATAGTATATATCCAGGTTAGAATTGAATTTTTAGGGTGAAGCAACCCCAGCCTAGTCCAGCTCTAACCCGAACTGAATCGATTCGATATGGTTTTCTAAAAATAATCCTAACGACCAAAATCTCTGAAAAAAATGTTAAAAATAAACAACCTGCAATAAGACCATTGTGTGTAAAAACAAAGAAATAGGTATTTCATCTGCTATCTTGTGCTGTTTTCCGGCGACAAAAGTCACCTCTGCCAATTAATAAACCGCGAGTAATAAGAAGCGTAATAGTTAATTAACGCTCAGCGAATTCCTCAGAGTGATACATATCACAGTCATTACACACTGACTTTCCAATTGTTCTGCCAGCAGCTAAATTGAATTCATCTCCTCCGACCACTTAAGAGAATTCCATGACTGAACGCGCTTCGCTTTTTTATCCGCACCTGCTGGCGCCACTGGATTTAGGTTTTACCCAACTGAAAAATCGCGTGCTGATGGGTTCCATGCACACCGGGCTGGAAGAACGGGAGGACGGGCCGGAACGTCTGGCGGCCTTTTATGCAGAACGTGCCGCCGCAGGCGTCGGGCTGATTGTCACCGGCGGCATTTCCCCTAACGCGCAGGGCGTGGTTTATCAGGGCGGTTCAATTCTCGCTGAACAGGAACACATCACGCATCACCGCGTGGTGACTGACGCGGTGCATGCCGCTGGCGGCAAAATTGCCCTGCAGATCCTTCACGCCGGACGTTACAGTTATCAGCCCCACCCCGTCGCGCCTTCAGCGCTTCAGGCGCCGATCAACCGCTTTACACCTCACGCCCTCAGCGAGGCAGAAATCGACTCCACACTGGCGGATTTCGCCCGCTGCGCGCAGCTTGCCAAAGAGTCGGGTTATGACGGCGTGGAAATCATGGGCTCCGAAGGCTATCTGATAAACCAGTTCCTCACCGCGCGCACCAATCAGCGCACGGACAACTGGGGTGGTTCTGCCGATAACCGCATGCGGTTTGCCACCGAAGCCGTGCGCCGCGTGCGCGAAACCTGTGGCCGGGAATTCATCATCATTTATCGCTTATCCATGCTGGATCTGGTCGAAGAAGGCTCGGACTGGAATGAAGTCGAAATGCTGGCGCAGCGCATCGAACAGGCAGGCGCGAGCATTATCAACACCGGTATTGGCTGGCATGAAGCGCGCATTCCGACCATAGCCACCATGGTGCCCCGCGCGGCGTTCATCTGGGTGACGCAAAAACTGATGGGCAAAGTGGGCATTCCGCTGATTACCACCAACCGCATTAACGACCCTGACGTGGCGGAGAAAATTCTCGCCGAAGGTTGTGCGGATATGGTGTCAATGGCGCGCCCGTTTCTTGCCGATCCTGCGTTTGTCGAAAAAGCCGCGCAGGGACGTGCTGATGAAATCAACACCTGCATCGGCTGTAATCAGGCCTGTCTGGATCAGATATTCGCCGGTGAAGTCACTTCCTGTCTGGTCAATCCGCGCGCCTGCCGTGAAACACAGTTACCGGTTACCCGTGCGGAAATCACCAAACATCTGGCCGTTGTCGGCTCGGGGCCAGCCGGGCTGGCGTTTGCCACTACCGCCGCCAGCCGCGGGCATCACGTCACATTATTTGATGCACACAATGAAATCGGCGGGCAATTTAATGTCGCCAAACAGATCCCCGGCAAAGAAGAGTTTTATCAGACGCTGCGTTACTACTCGCGCCAGCTGACATTACTGGGCGTAACGCTGCGCCTGGGCGAAACCGTCAGCGCCAGCCAGTTAACGGGTTATGACGAAGTGATCCTCGCCTGTGGTATTTCACCGCGCCTGCCGGATATTGCGGGCATTGATCATCCGATCGTGCTGACCTATCTCGACGTACTGCGGGATAAAAAACCGGTCGGACAGCGCGTCGCCATTATTGGCGCGGGCGGCATTGGTTTTGATACCGCCGAATACCTGATCCACACCGGCCCGTCATCGAGCCTCAGCACTCAGGCTTTCAGCCACGAATGGGGGATCGACCAGAGCCTGACGCACCGTGGCGGTCTGGCACCACTTGGGCCACAGCCCGAACCTGCCGCGCGGGATATCGTTCTGCTGCAACGCAAAACCACCAAAGTCGGCGCAGGATTGGGGAAAACCACTGGCTGGATCCACCGCACCAGCCTGTTGCAGCGTGGCGTGAAAATGCAAAGTGGTGTCAGCTATGAACGCATCGACGACGCGGGGCTGCACCTGATCATGAACGGTGAACCGGTATGTCTGGAAGTGGATAACGTGATTATCTGCGCCGGACAGGAACCGCAGCGCGCGCTGTATCAGCCGTTACAGGAGGCCGGAAAAATCGTACACCTAATTGGCGGTGCCGACGTCGCCGTCGAACTCGATGCGCGTCGCGCTATCGATCAGGGCACACGGCTGGCACTGAAAATTTAGAAAACTATTTCAGAAACCGACAGACGAAAAAAAAGCCGCGATAAGCGGCTTTTTCATTTCAGCACTTCAGACTAATTCAGCTATCAATGATGTGCAGCTGTTTTCACGGCACGTAAAATCACGAATTTCTGATTGGTGGCGATCGTCGTGCAGTTGCCGAACAGGCGACGCAGCTTCTGGTAGTAATCCAGATGACGGTTGCCGACGATACGCAGCTCGCCGCCGGTTTGCAGGCAGCGTTTGGCATCGCAGAACATGCGCCACGCGGTGTCATCGCTGATGACCGTGCCCTGATGGAACGGCGGGTTACACAGCACGGCGTGCAGTGTTTCGCGCTCGACACCGGCCAGCATGTTGTTCACTTCGAAATGACAGCGGCTGACATCCTGCGGCAAATTGTTTTCGACGTTAATACGGCTCGACTCTACCGCCATATAAGATTCATCGACGAACAGCATTTCCGCATCCGGGTTCAGCGCCAGTGCGGTCATGCCGATCACACCGTTACCACAGCCCAGATCCGCCATGCGCCCTTCAATGCCTTCCGGCAGATGTTGCATGAAAAAGCGAGCGCCGACATCCAGACCGCCGCGTGAGAACACGTTCGCGTGGTTGGAAATACGGAATTCACTGTCATCCAGCGCCCACTCAGAAATCACCGGCTCTGCGGTTTGCGCAGGCAAGGTGGCTTCACAATGGATCAGACGGGCTTTTTTCCACGCCAGACTGGTTTTGGTCGGTCCGAGGATTTTCTCGAACAGTTGCAACGTTGACGTGTGAATATCACGGGCTTTCGCGCCGGCGATAATCTGCGTGTCCGGCGTCACCACTTCACGCAGCGCCAGCAGTTGTTGTTCCAGCAGCGCCAGCGTTTTTGGCACTTTGATGATCACCAGACCCGGATTGATCGGCAACGGCACCAGGCTGCTTTGCGCAGCCACGCTGTCTTCGTCAAAACCGTTAAGGCGCAGGTTGTGGCGCATCGCCAGCTGACTCATAAAGGAGTCGTTGACGCTGGTCGGGTTGTGCGGCTGCAAGGCGCAGGCCAGCGTGCCGAAAGCATCGTTGAAAATCAGCAGCGGACGGCCGTTGAGCGCGTCGGTGTTCAGGTTTTGCAGCAGATATTCATCGGCCGCTTCCCATGCCTGTAACTGCGTTGCCGCTTCTTCCAGCGGATAACGTTCCAGACGCAGTTGCAATAACTGACCACCGGTTTCGGTTTCAAATTGGCTCATTGGCCCTCCTCATATTCAATTTGCGCTGTTTATCCCTTAATTTGGTCTATCAGTAAAACGTTTTTTCAGTTAAAAAGGGGTTTATCTGCCGGATCGACGCGATCGTGGTAAAAACCCCGCACCCCGTTTCGGCATCTTTTCCCCGGCAATAAGAGATAAAGCAAACAGTTATGCCTGAATTGACCTATCTGCAAGGCTATCCGGAGTCGCTTCAGGCTCAGGTGCGTCAGTTAATCGACCAGGAACGTTTAGGTAAAGTCTTGCTGACGCGATATCCCGAACCGCACGAGCTGACCACTGACAAATCGCTCTATCAGTATACGCTGGACCTGAAAAATCAGTTTTTGCGCAGTTCATCGCCGTTAAGCAAAGTGGCTTACGACAATAAAATCCACGTGATGAAGCACGCGCTGGGGCTGCATACGGCAATATCCCGTATTCAGGGCGGCAAGCTAAAAGCCAAGGCGGAAATCCGCGTGGCAACGGTGTTTAAAAGCGCGCCGGAAGCGTTTCTGAAAATGATCGTGGTGCATGAACTCGCGCACCTGAAAGAAAAAGAACACAACAAAGCATTCTACAGCCTGTGCTGTCATATGACGCCCGACTATCATCAGTTAGAATTCGACACGCGCATGTATCTGACGCATCTGGAAATATTCGGTAAGTTGTATCAATAATAATTAACTATAGGGATTTCTCATGATTCGTATTGGCGTTGTGGGCACCAACTGGATCACCCAGCGTTTTATTGATGCCGCCCACGAGAGCGGTAAAATGAAGCTGACCGCGATTTACTCCCGCACGCTGGAAGGCGCTAAAAAGCTCGGTGAGGATTATCCGGTTGAACATTACTTTGATTCCCTTGAAGCAATGGCCGCCTCTGATCTGATTGATGCGGTCTATATTGCCAGCCCGAACTCCCTGCATTACCCGCAGTCGCTGTTGTTCCTCAGCAATAAAAAGCACGTGATTTGCGAAAAGCCGCTGGCTTCCAATCTGCGTGAAGCGGAAAGCCTGATCGCCTGCGCAAAAGAAAACAACGTGGTGCTGTTCGAGGCGTTTAAAACCGCGTATCTGCCCAACTTCCTGCACATGAAAGGCGCGCTGAACCGCATCGGTAAACTGCGTAAAGCCATTCTGAATTACTGCCAGTATTCCTCACGTTATCCGCGCTATCTGGCCGGTGAAAACCCGAATACCTTTAACCCGGCGTTTTCCAATGGCTCGATCATGGATATCGGTTATTACTGTCTGGCGAGTGCTATTTCGTTGTTTGGCGAACCGGAATCGGTGAAAGCCACGGCAACCCTGCTGGAAAGCGGCGTTGACGGTCAGGGCACGGTGATCTTGTCTTATGCGGATGATTTCGAAGTGGTTATCAACCATTCGAAAATCAGCGACTCCCTGTTACCCAGTGAGATCCAGGGCGAAGACGGCACCTTGCAGATGGAAAAGCTGTCTGAATGCCAGACGCTCAGCCTGACGCCACGCGGCAGCCAGAAGCTGGATCTGACGCAACCCCAGCACATCAACACCATGCTGTATGAAGCAGAAACTTTTGCGATTCTGGTCGACAGCCAGTTTGTCGCGCACCCCGGGCTGGAAGTCTCGCGTATCACGGCCAAAGTGCTGACGGAAATCCGTCGTCAGACCGGCGTGGTATTCCCGGCCGATAACCAGCCTTAATATTAAGTAAAAATCGGGAGTAACAGATGATTGCACCCAGCCAGAAATCGCTGTTGATTTTACAGACCGGCCACGCGCCGGAACCTATCCGTCGTGCGCACGACAACTTTCCGCAGATGTTTATCCGTCAGGGCGATATCGACGCGCAGCAGGTGGTGATTGTGGATTTGCAGGCGGGTGAACGCCCGCTGCCGCCGGAAAACTATTGCGGTGCGATCATTACCGGTTCGCGCAGCATGGTCACCGAGCATCTGGCGTGGAGCGAAGAAGCGGCGGACTGGGTGCGGCTGGGCATGTTGCAGGAATTACCCATGTTTGGTGCCTGCTACGGTCATCAGCTGATGGCATACGCGCTGGGTGGCGAGGTGGATTACCATCCGCAAGGCATTGAAGTCGGTACGCACGAGGTGACGCTGACGCCGGACGGGCATCTTGATCCGCTGGTGTCGCAGCTTCCCGCACAGTTCGCGGCCAATCTGATCCACCTGCAAACCGTCATTACGCCGCCTGCGACAGCGACGGTGCTGGCGAAAACGCGGCACGATCCGCATCAGATCCTGCGCTACGGCCCGAATGCCATCAGCACGCAGTTCCATCCGGAATTCAGTCTGGCGGTAATGAAAACATATCTGTCATGGCTGGGCTCTATCGCCGAAGACGATACGATAGATTTTGCGCATCAGGCTCAGCAACTTAGCGAAACACCCCTCAGCCGTAGCCTGCTGCTGGCCTTCGTCGGCGCACTCGGCAAACGTCAGGCACTGGCGGGTTAATGCTCCATAATGTTTCTGAATGTTTGACATCGGACACATTTTGCATTAATTTGCGAACTGCAAAGGGGAGTAACTTCTTCGTCGGATAATCGTCATTACGGTGTCTGGACCCGCGCTCATGCAGCGCCGTCTCAGCCACCCGGTTACCGGGGCAAAGATAAGCATTCACAAGATGAATACTTATCTTTGTAAGTGAGACCTTGCCGGAAGGCGAGGTTTGCTCACAGCTCAAAAAATGAGCGGCTAACGTCTTCCGACGCTGGCCGTTTTTTTTTGATGTTTTTTCGAGGATATCGCAATGATGAACTCCGTAGGCAACCCGATGTTGTGGGGCTCCTTTGCCGTGGTAGTGATAATTATGCTCGCGTTCGACCTGCTGTTGCAGGGTCGAAAAGGCGCGCAAACCATGAGTATGAAAAGTGCCGCGATGTGGTCGCTGGTGTGGATAGGCCTGTCGTTGCTGTTCAACTTCGGCTTCTGGTGGTATCTCAACGGCGAGTTTGGCCGTGAAGTGGCCGACGCCAAGGCCACCATGTTCCTGACCGGCTATCTGCTGGAAAAAGCGCTGGCGGTGGATAACGTCTTCGTCTGGCTGATCCTGTTCAGTTACTTCTCTATTCCTGCCAGCCTGCAACGCCGCGTACTGGTCTACGGCGTGCTCGGCGCCATCGTCCTGCGTACCGGCATGATTTTCGCCGGTAGCTGGCTGGTGGGGCAATTTAGCTGGATTTTGTACGTGTTCGGCGCCTTCCTGCTGTTCACCGGTATCAAGATGGCGCTGGCGAAAGAAGAAGACGGTGAGGTTGGCGAGAAGCCGATGATCCGCTGGCTGCGCAGCAAAATGCGCATGACCGATGAGTTGCAGGGTGAGAAGTTCTTTGTGCGCCGTAACGGTATTTTGTTCGCTACTCCGTTGTTGCTGGTGCTGATTATGGTGGAACTGAGCGACGTGATTTTCGCGGTCGACAGTATTCCGGCTATCTTTGCGGTAACCACCGACCCGTTCATCGTCCTGACCTCTAACCTGTTTGCGATCCTCGGCCTGCGCGCGATGTACTTCCTGCTGGCGGGCGTGGCAGAACGTTTCTCGATGCTGAAATACGGTCTGGCGGTGATCCTGATTTTCATCGGTATCAAGATGCTGCTGCTCGACGTGTTCCACATTCCGGTCGGTATTTCGCTGGGCGTGATTGCGTCGATTCTGATCATCACCCTGCTGATTAACACCTGGGTGAACCGTCGTAACGATCGCAAGAACAACGCGCAGTCGTAATATTTCGAACTGATTAATGCAAAGCGCGGCCGCTTCACCGGTCGCGCTTTTTAGCATTCAGGATAGAATTTTAAAGATTACTGCCAGCCGTAACGGCGCACGAACCAGCCTTTCACGCACTGCGTCAGCACCATGTAGCCCGCCAGAATCGCGATCAGCCACGGGAAATAGCTCAGCGGCAGCGCCTGCAATTGCAGGAATCCGGCCACCGGCGAGTAGATCAGTGCGATACCGGTGATCACCACCATCAGCGTCATGATGCACAGCGGCCAGGACGCGCGGCTCTGAATAAACGGCACTTTGCGGGTGCGGATCATGTGCACGATCAGCGTCTGCGACAGCAGCCCTTCAATGAACCAGCCGGACTGGAACAACGTCTGCGCCTCCACCGTATTGGCTTTAAACACCCACCACATCAGGCTGAAAGTCAGAATGTCGAATACGGAACTGATCGGCCCGAAGAACACCATAAAACGGCCAATATCCCCGGCGTTCCAGCGCTGCGGTTTCGCCAGTTGCTCTTCATCTACGTTATCAAACGGGATCGCCACCTGAGACACATCGTAAATCAGGTTCTGAATCAGCAGATGCAGTGGCAACATTGGCAGGAACGGCAAAAAGGCGCTGGCGACCAGCACGCTGAACACGTTACCGAAGTTGGAACTGGCAGTCATTTTGATGTATTTCAGCATGTTGGCGAAAGTTCTGCGCCCTTCCGTCACGCCCTGCTCCAGGACCATCAGGCTTTTTTCCAGCAGAATAATATCGGCCGCTTCTTTGGCGATATCCACCGCAGAATCCACGGAAATCCCAATGTCCGCCGCACGCAGCGCAGGCGCGTCGTTGATGCCGTCACCCATAAAGCCAACCACATGCCCTTCACCGCGCAGTACGCGCACAATGCGTTCTTTGTGCATCGGTGTCAGTTTGGCAAATACCGTGGTTTCGCGGGCGACGTTCAGCAGTTGCACATCGTCAAGCGCATCGATATCGCTGCCGATTACGACGTTATCGGCCTGTAATCCGACATCTTTGCAGACTTTACGCGCCACCAGCGGATTGTCGCCGGTGAGGATTTTCACCGTCACGCCTTTGCGTTGCAGTGCATCCAGCGCCGGTGCGGTGCTTTCTTTTGGCGGATCGAGGAATGCGATATACCCGGCCAGGATCAGGCCGGACTCATCGGTCACGCCGTAGCCCTGCGTGCGCGATGGCATCACTTTATGCGCCACGGCTACCACGCGCAGCCCCTGCTGATTGAGATCGTCAGTAATGCGGCGGATACGCGCCAGCAGCACATCGGTCAGCGGCACAATCTCACCGTTGAGCTGCACCAGCGTACAAATCGACAGCATTTCTTCCAGCGCGCCTTTGCAAATCAGGCGGTGATTCTGGTCGTTTTCGGCGACGACGACAGACATACGGCGACGGTCGAAATCAAACGGAATTTCATCCACTTTCAGCGAGTTATGCGCCGGACCGGCATCGCCTGCTTCCAGCACCGCAACATCCAGCAGGTTTTTCAGGCCGGTTTGATAATGGCTGTTCAGCCACGCCAGATGCAGCACCTCATCACTGGTCACGCCCAGCACATCAGTGTGGCGCTCGAGCACGATTTTATCCTGCGTCAGCGTGCCGGTTTTATCCGTGCAGAGGATATCCATTGCGCCGAAGTTCTGTATCGCATCCAGACGTTTGACGATCACCTTCTGGCGGGAGAGTTTTACCGCGCCTTTGGCCAGCGTGGAAGTCACAATCATCGGCAGCATTTCCGGCGTCAACCCGACCGCCACGGAGAGCGCAAACAGTGCGGCTTCCCACCAGTCGCCTTTGGTGTAACCGTTGATCACCAGCACCACAGGTGTCATTACCATCATAAAGCGGATCAGCAGCCAGCTGACTTTGCTGATCCCGGCCTGGAACGCGTTTGGCTGTGTATCTTCCTGTACCACACGTTCGGCAAGCTGACCGAACCAGGTTTTGCTGCCGGTGGCGATCACCATCGCAATCGCCGTGCCGCTCACCACGTTGGTGCCCATAAAACACAGGGTGTTCAGTTCAAGCGGATCAGCCGCAACCGGTTTTTTCTCGCAGGCGTGTTTTTCCACCGGCAGGGATTCACCGGTCAGCGCCGCCTGGCTGATAAACAAGTCCTTGGCCGAAAGAATGCGCAGGTCTGCCGGGATCATATCGCCCGCTGACAATTTGATCAGGTCACCCGGCACCAGTTGGCTGATCGGGATTTCCACTGTTTCGCTGCGTCCGGTTTGCGCGTCACTGCGCAGCACGGTCGCGGTGTTGCTGACCATCGCTTTCAGCGCATCGGCGGCTTTATTGGAACGCGCCTCCTGAATGAAATGCATGAAAGTAGAAATAAACACCATCGCGCCAATCACCAGCGCTGCCGTTAAATCGTCGGTGGCGTAAGACACCAGCCCGAGCACGGTCAGCAGCAGATTGAACGGATTGCGGTAGCAGTGCCACAGATGCAGCCACCAGGGTGCCGGTTGCTGATCGCCGGTCTGATTCAGGCCGGAAACTTCGCGAATTGCATCGGCTTCCTGCGCAGTCAGCCCTTCCGGATGACTGGCAAATTGCAGGTAAAGCTGGTCTTCGGTGGCGCGGGCACAGGCCTGACAATGCGCCGACATAGCGGCAGGGATGGCCTGCACCGCACGGGCAGATACGTTTTCCAGCATCGGATCGCGGCGGACTAAGCGGCGCGGTAAATTACGGCTGAGCGCACTGAGCAGCCGGGAAGTGAAATTTTTGAACATCATTCGCACCTTTGTTGCGCCCACGGCGAAGCCGCCATGAGCATGGCAAAAGGGTTGTTAAAAACAGGGCGAACGAAAAGACGTGCACCACTGCCTGCCAGGTAAAGTCACGGCAAGCAGCGGCAAAAATGCGGGTGCTTACCGGATCACAACGGACCTACAGAATTGGGGTCGGGTTCCATGGGTTTTCACCTCCGGTAAGGAACGGTTTGGAAATTCATACGCATCGGGTATAAAAATCCGTTAGGGTAACGGCACGGGATGACGCGTACATCATCTCCGGCGAGCGCAGTATACGCCGGTTAACTACAACCAATTTTAAACCTGACCCTCATTCACCTTAAAACATGACCCAGCAAAATCGCCTGACCATTAATGATATTGCCCGCCTGAGCGGTGTCGGAAAATCCACGGTTTCCCGCGTTTTGAATAACGAAGGCAACGTCAGCCCGCAAACCCGCGAACGGGTGTTGCAGGTGATCGAACAACAGCATTTCAGTCCGTCGAAATCGGCGCGGGCCATGCGCGGGTTCAGCGACAAAATTGTGGCGATCATCGTGTCGCGTCTCGACTCTCCTTCGGAAAATCTGGCCGTACGCGCCATGTTGCCGCTGTTTTATCAGCAAGGGTATGACCCGATTGTGCTGGAAAGTCAGTTCAGCGCAGAGCGCGTGAAAGAGCATTTGCAGGTGCTGAAACAGCGCAATATCGATGGCATTGTGCTGTTTGGTTTCACCGGACTTTCAGCCCAAATGCTGACGCCCTGGCAGGATAAAATGGTGGTGCTGGCACGCGATATGCCGGGGCTATCTTCGGTGTGTTATGACGATGCGGGTGCGGTGCAGTTGCTGATGCAAAAACTGCTGGCGCAGAACATACGGGAGGTTGGCTTTATCGGTGTTTCGCCGCAGGACACCACCACCGGCCAGCGCCGCAGCGCGGCCTTTCGGACTTTTTGTAAAGAGCATGGCCTGACACCGCACATTGCGCTGGGCGAACTGACCTATCAGAGCGGCTTCGACCTGATCCCGCAGTTGCTGAAAAATAATATTCAGGCCGTCGTCTGCGCGTCCGACACCATTGCCATCGGCGCACAAAAATACCTGCAACAACAGCAAATCCGTGGCGTGCAGGTATGCGGTATCGGCAACAACCCGCTGCTGCATTTCCTGTTCCCGGAATCGTATTCAGTAGAACTCGGCTATGGCGCGGGCGGCGAAGCAGCGGCCAAACAATTACTGGCGCAGCTCAGCGGTTCCACCACGGTGCGGCAGCTGATTATCCCCGGAAAGCTTGCTTTCTGAATCCCCCGCCTTTCTGACCTTTGCCTTTCTAAAAAGTAAAAACTTTGTGATCGTCCCGGCAAAACCGGGAACGTTCCCGGACAAGTTCCCACCGCCTTCGCTATGCTTGAACCGTACCCTACACTCTTACGCAAAATCACAGGCCACTTCCCATGAGCAAAGTTAAGCAACAGGATGTTGATCAGCTGATCGCCCTCGTTGGCGGCAGCGACAATATCGCGATGGTGACTCACTGCATTACGCGTCTTCGTTTTGTCCTCAATGACCCGTCCAAAGCCGACCCGAAAGGTCTCGAAGCCCTGCCGATGGTCAAAGGCTGCTTCACCAACGCCGGTCAGTTCCAGGTGGTTATCGGGCCGGAAGTGGATGATTACTACAAAGTTCTGATCGCCAGCACCGGTAAAAGTGCGGCCGGAAAAGAACAGGCAAAAGTTGCCGCCCGCCAGAATATGAGCTGGTTTGAGCGCAGCATTTCTCACTTTGCGGAAATCTTTTTCCCGCTGTTACCGGCGCTGATCAGCGGCGGTTTAATTCTCGGTTTCCGCAATGTTATCGGCGAAATTCCGATGAGCGGCGGCCAGACGCTGGCGCAGATGCACCCGCTGTGGCAATCCATTTACGACTTCCTCTGGCTGCTTGGCGAAGCCGTGTTTATGTTCCTGCCGGTGGCGGTGTGCTGGTCGACGGTCAGAAAAATGGGCGGCACCGAAATCCTCGGGATTGTGCTTGGCATAACGCTGGTATCGCCGCAACTGATGAACTCCTACAACCTCGGGCAGCAAATCCCTGAAGTATGGAATTTCGGCTGGTTCACCATCGAAAAGGTCGGTTATCAGGCGCAGGTCATTCCTTCCGTTCTCGCCGGTATGGCGCTGGCGATGATCGAAAATGGCCTGAAACGCATCGTGCCTAATTATCTGTATCTGGTGATTGTGCCCGTCAGCTCGCTGATTATTGCCGTATTCCTGGCGCACACGCTGATCGGGCCGTTTGGCCGCATGGTGGGCGACGGCGTGGCTTTCGCGGTGAAATTCATCATGACCGGCAGCCTCGCACCCATCGGTGCCGCGCTGTTTGGTTTCCTCTATGCGCCACTGGTCATCACCGGCGTGCATCAGACCACCCTTGCCATCGACATGCAGATGGTGCAAAGCACCGGCGGAACCCCGGTGTGGCCGCTGATCGCCCTGTCCAATATTGCGCAAGCCGCTGCGGTCGTCGGCGTGATTATCGTCAGCCGCAAACATAATGAGCGCGAGATCTCCGTGCCCGCAGCGATATCCGCGTTCCTCGGCGTAACCGAACCGGCGATGTACGGCATCAACCTGAAATACCGCTTCCCGATGCTGTGCGCAATGATTGGCTCGGCCGGTGCCGGCCTGATTTGCGGCCTGTTCCACGTCACGGCCAACGGCATCGGCGTCGGCGGCTTACCGGGTATTTTGTCCATCAAACCGCAGTTCTGGAGTATTTACGCACTGGCCATGCTGGTGGCGATCGTGGTGCCGATTATCCTGACCGTGCTGGTTTATCAGCGGAAGGCCCGCCGGGGTGAACTGGCAGTGGTGTAAGACATTCAAGAAGGAAAATGGAATGAACAGCGAATTGCCGTGGTGGAAAAACGGCGTGATTTACCAGATTTATCCCAAGAGTTTTCAGGACACCACGGGCAGCGGCACCGGTGATATCAACGGCATCACACAGCGTCTGGATTACCTGAAAACCCTTGGCGTTGATGCGATATGGCTGACACCGCTGTACCTGTCGCCGCAGATTGATAACGGCTACGACGTGGCCGATTACTGCGAGATTGACCCGGCTTACGGCACGCTCGAAGACTTTGAACGGCTGACTGCAGAAGCGCATCAGCGTGGGATCCGCATCGTGATGGATATGGTGTTTAATCATACCTCGACGCATCACGAGTGGTTCCGCCAGTCGCAGGATGCGGGCAGCCCGTTCCGGCCTTTCTATATCTGGCGTGATGGGGCAACGGAGGGCGGACCGCCGAATAACTGGCGATCCAAATTCGGTGGCGGTGCCTGGCAATGGCACGAAACCAGCGGCCAGTATTACCTGCATCTGTTCGCCACCGAGCAGGCCGATCTGAACTGGGAATACCCGCCGGTGCGCGAGGCGCTGAAAAAAGTCTGCCAGTTCTGGGCGGATAAGGGCGTCGACGGACTGCGTCTGGACGTGATCAATCTGGTGTCGAAACAACAGGATTTCCCGACCGACGATGCCGGTGATGGCCGGCGCTTTTACACTGACGGTCCGCGTATTCATGAGTTCTTACAGGAATTCAGCCGTGACGTATTTAAGCCGCTGGGGCTGATGACCGTCGGCGAAATGTCTTCAACAAAGCTGGAGCATTGTCGCCGCTACGCCGCCAATGACGGCAGCGAACTGTCGATGACCTTTAACT
The DNA here is from genome assembly GCF_056402435.1 of Rahnella sp. P4_A8. NCBI lineage: Bacteria > Pseudomonadati > Pseudomonadota > Gammaproteobacteria > Enterobacterales > Yersiniaceae > Rahnella > Rahnella sp. P4_A8. The sequence continues at coordinate 135,958 of NZ_JBFUHK010000007.1, forward strand.
TCCATCACCTGAAAGTCGATTATCCGAACGGTGAAAAATGGGCCGATGCACCGCCGGATTTCGTGCAGCTCAAGCAGATTTTCCGCGAGTGGCAGCAGGGAATGCACGGTCACGCCTGGAATGCGCTGTTCTGGTGTAATCACGATCAGCCGCGCATTGTGTCGCGCTTTGGCGATGAAGGCGCGCTGCGCGCGACATCTGCCAAAATGCTGGCAATGGTGCTGCACGGCCTGCAGGGTACGCCGTATATTTATCAGGGCGAGGAAATCGGCATGACCAATCCGGGCTTTGAACATCTCGAACAATATCGCGATGTGGAAAGCCTGAATATGTTTGCCGAACTGAAAACTGACGGGCGCAGCAACGAAGAACTGTTGCGCATTCTGGCGAAGAAATCGCGGGACAACTCACGTACGCCGATGCAGTGGAATGCCGGGGAACAGGCCGGATTTACTTCCGGCACGCCGTGGATTTCCGTCAGCCACAACGCGCAGGACATCAATACCGAACAGGCACTGGCGGATAAAGACTCGGTATTTTATCTGTATCAGCAACTGATCCGCCTGCGCAAAACGCTGCCGGTTCTGACCGATGGCGATTATCAGGATTTGCTGCCGGAACATCCGCAGTTGTGGTGTTATACCCGTCAGGCGTCAGGCAAAACCTTGCGCGTGGTGGCAAACCTGAGCGGGCAGGAGCAGACACTTACGCTGGCAGAATTAGATGGCAACACGCTGCTGAGTAATTACGCCTCGCCTGCCATTTCCGGCACGCTTCGTCCGTACGAATGTCTCTGGCAACTCGCCGGATAGTCTGAATTTCCCCTTCTGTCGGGTCGGTCACAGTCGTGGCTGACCCGTTTATTTTGTATGCATCCCCTTATAAAACAACAGGCAAAATTCAGGCCAGAATTTACATTTGGTCATCAATTCCTCCGCCGAAAAAATTCTTTGTTTCAGGTCAATAAAATGAGAATTAACGCTCGCGTAGATCCTACATCTAGTGTGTATAGTACACACCCAACCCAATATATAGCGGTTTTCCGCAAATGCCACACAACCGGCCTGTAAGCCTTGTGGGGCGCGGGATCCGCCCAAAAGGAGTATCATTGTGAAGGCAGACAGACAGGAAACCGTACCCGCAAAATCCACCAAAATGCAGCCCATCGTGATTAAGCGGGATGGTTGTCAGGTCCCTTTCGATGAAGTTCTGATCAAACAAGCGGTGCAACGCGCAGCCGAAGCCGCCGGTATCGACAGCGTTGATTATTGCGCGCAGGTTGCCCGTATTGTGGCAGAGAATCTGCAAGATCAGGCGCGTGTCGATATCCATGAAATTCAGGATGCGGTTGAAAACCAGCTGATGGCGGGGCCGCACAAGAAACTGGCGCGTGCCTATATTGAATACCGCCATGACCGCGACGTGAAACGTGAAATGCGCGGACGCCTGAATCAGGAAATCCGTGGTCTGGTTGAGCAAAGCAATATGGCGCTGCTCAACGAAAACGCCAACAAAGACAGCAAAGTTATCCCGACCCAGCGCGATTTACTCGCCGGGATTGTGGCCAAGCATTACGCCAAACAGCATATTTTACCCCGTGACGTGGTGCTGGCGCATGAACGCGGGGAAATTCACTATCATGATCTGGATTATTCGCCGTTCTTCCCGATGTTTAACTGCATGTTGATCGACCTGAAAGGCATGCTGAATCACGGTTTCAAAATGGGCAATGCCGAAATTGACACGCCAAAGTCGATTTCAACGGCAACCGCCGTCACCGCACAGATTATCGCGCAGGTCGCCAGCCACATTTACGGCGGCACCACCATTAACCGCATCGACGAAGTGCTGGCGCCGTTTGTTACCGCCAGCTTCAACAAACATCGTCAGACCGCTGAAGAATGGCAGATTGCCGATGCCGAAGCGTTCGCCCGTAACCGTACCGAGAAAGAGTGTTATGACGCATTCCAGTCGCTGGAATATGAAGTCAATACGCTGCACACCGCCAACGGCCAGACGCCGTTTGTTACCTTCGGTTTCGGTCTCGGCACGTCGTGGGAATCACGCCTGATCCAGCAGTCTATTTTGCGTAACCGCATTGCCGGGCTGGGTAAAAACCGCAAAACCGCCGTCTTCCCGAAACTGGTGTTTGCCATCCGCGACGGCCTGAACCATAAAGCCGGCGATGCCAATTACGACATCAAGCAACTGGCTCTCGAATGCGCCAGCAAGCGCATGTATCCGGACATTCTTAATTATGATCAGGTGGTGAAAGTCACCGGTTCCTTCAAAACCCCGATGGGCTGCCGCAGTTTCCTGGGCGTTTACGAAGAGAACGGCGAAATGATCCACGAAGGCCGCAACAATATCGGTGTGATCAGCCTGAACCTGCCGCGTATCGCGCTGGAAGCCAAACGCGATGAAGCGGCGTTCTGGACACTGCTCGACGAGCGTTTATTGCTGGCGAAAAAAGCGCTGATGACCCGCATTGCGCGTCTCGAAGGCATCAAGGCCCGCGTTGCGCCGATCCTGTACATGGAAGGTGCCTGCGGTGTGCGTCTGAAAGCCGACGACGATATTTCCGGCATCTTCAAAAATGGTCGTGCGTCGATTTCACTCGGCTACATCGGCGTGCATGAAACCATTAACGCGCTGTTCGGCGATCAGACCCACGTGTTCGATGCCAGTCAGTTACGCGAAAAAGCCGTGGCGATTGTCGCCCGCCTGAAAGCCGCCACCGACAGCTGGAAAGACGAAACGGGTTACGGCTTCAGCCTGTACAGCACGCCGAGCGAAAACCTGTGCGACCGTTTCTGTCGTCTGGATAAAGCCGAATTCGGCCTGGTGGCCGGTGTCACCGATAAAGGTTATTACACCAACAGCTTCCATCTTGACGTCGAGAAGAAAGTCAATCCGTATGAAAAACTCGATTTCGAAGCACCGTATCCGCCACTGAGCAACGGCGGGTTCATCTGTTACGGCGAATACCCGAACCTGCAGCACAACCTGAAAGCGCTGGAAGATGTGTGGGATTACAGTTACACCCGCGTGCCGTATTACGGTACCAACACGCCAATTGATGAATGCTACGACTGCGGCTATACCGGTGAATTCGAATGCACCAGCAAAGGCTTCACCTGCCCGAAATGCGGCAATCACGAGCCTTCCCGCGTGTCGGTCACCCGCCGCGTGTGCGGTTATCTCGGCAGCCCGGATGCGCGTCCGTTTAACGCCGGTAAGCAGGAAGAAGTGAAGCGCCGGATAAAACATCTGGGTAACGGTCAGCTGGGTTAATATTTTGAGATTCCATCAATATTATCCAATCGACGTGGTGAACGGGCCGGGAACACGCTGCGTGCTGTTCGTTTCCGGCTGCGTCCACGAATGCCGCGGGTGCTATAACAAAAGCACCTGGCGGCTGGATTCCGGCAAACCTTTTACGCAGGAAGATGAAGACCGCATTATCGCCGATCTGCAAAACACGGTGATCCCGCGTCAGGGTTTGACGCTCTCCGGCGGCGATCCGCTGCATCCGCAAAATCTGTCGGCGGTGCGCCAGTTGTTAGTGCGCGTGCAGGCGGAATGCCCTGGCAAAGATGTGTGGATGTGGACAGGTTATACGCTCGGGGAACTGAGCGCTGAACAGCAGGAAGTCACCGCGTTAATCAACGTGCTGGTCGACGGGAAGTTCGTGCAGGAACTGAAAGACCCGTCGCTTATCTGGCGTGGCAGCGGCAATCAGGTGATTCATTATTTGCGTTAATGCTTTCATTTGCGTTAATGCTTTCAGAGGGGAAATCACTCCCCTCACTTTTCTAAAATACACGCTGATAATCAGAAAACGAACCATGTTCTTCGACGTATTTATTTATCGCCTCAATTCCTTTTTGATTTTCACGCCTCCATTTCTGCGCAGGTGTTTCGGGTATTAACGTAACAGGTAAATCATTGAATTCACGATTGAGTGCTTCTGACATACAAAGTCCTTTTGTAATTAATGTTTAAAAATACATCCGACAACCAGAGTGTAATTTGTACTGTTCATCCCGTAAATCACCCGCTTTCATTCCTGCGGGACGTCTTCCAACTCTTCATTTTCCTGCAACCAGAGCTTCACCCAATTGTCATTTAGCGCGCCCAAGATGATGCCAACGCCACACTGAGGTTTGCATCATGACCCTTTCATACCGCTTTCAAATTTCCCCTGCTACTGCCCGTTTCTACTGCGCGAGGTATTTATTGTGATGAACTTATCTAGACATCCGACCAGTCACGCCAGGGTGTATCAGCAAATCGCTGCCGAGCTGGAACAGGAACTGCGTAACGGTTACCGCTGCGGCGATTATCTGCCGCCGGAACAACAACTTGCCGAACGTTTTCAGGTAAATCGCCATACGCTGCGCCGTGCGGTGGATGAACTGGTGGATCGCGGCTGGCTGCAACGCAGGCAGGGCATTGGCACGCTGGTGCTGATGCGTCCTTACGATTATCCGCTGCATTCGCAGGCGCGGTTCAGCCAGAACCTGCTGGATCAGGGCAGCCATCCGACCAGCGAACGTCTGCTGGCGGTGCTGCGCCCGGCGACCGATCACGTCGCGGCGGCGCTGTCACGTCAGGAAGGCGACACAATTATTCACCTGCGTACGCTGCGCCGCGTTAACGGCGTGCCGGTCTGTGTGATTGACCACTATTTGCCCGATCTCGACTGGTGGCCTGCATTGCAAAATTTCCATAACGGCTCGCTGCACGATTTTATCCGTGAAGAAATTAAGCAAAAGCTCAGCCGCCGCACCACCCGCATCAATGCCCGCCGCGCGCTGGCAAAAGAGAGCAAATTACTCGAAATCGTCCCGCAGGCACCGCTGCTGTGTGTCCGCACCCTGAACATTTGTGAAGGCAGCGATACGGTGGCGGAATACTCCGTCAGCCTGACGCGCGCCGACATGATCGAACTGACCATGGAGCACTGAATGGATCACCTGCAAACCCGCCAGCGCTGGATGTCGGTGCTGGCTCACAGCCGTCCCGATGAGCTGCTCGCCCACTGGCAGCCGCTGAATTTGTCCCCGCAATTTGAGCGCATCCGCGCCGCTGAAACCGGTCTGACCCAGCTTCAGGGGCGCATGGGCGGAACCGGCAAACGTTTTGTGATGGGCGATATGACCGTCACCCGCGCCGTCATTCAGTTAGACGGTGGCGTCTACGGCTACAGCTACGTCAGTGGTCGCAATAAACCGCACGCCGAACTGTGCGCGGTTATTGACGGCCTGCTGCAAATGCAGGGCATGGATGAACTGCTGCATAAACGCGTGATAGCGCCTCTGGCTGCGCTGCAACAGGAACGCCGCCAGCAACGCGCCCGCGAGGTGGCTTCCAGCCGCGTCGATTTCTTTACTCTGGTTCGCGGAGAATAACTCATGTCACTTGTTGCCAGTTTTCAACATCCGGTTGCCGATGCGCAGTACAGTTTTCGCCGTATCCTCAAAGCGTTAAGCGAGCCTGGCGTCAGCGTGCAACTCCCCGCCATGCCTGGTTTCGGTGCTTTAGGTTCCGCCAGCGCCTGCGTGCTGCTGACACTTATCGATAACGACACGCCGCTGTGGCTGAGCGCCTCGCTCAACGATGAAATCCTGCGTAAAAACCTGCGCTTTCATACCGGCGCAGTGCTCACCGATGACCCGTCCGCCGTCAGTTTTGCGCTGGCCGATCCGGCGCTCGACAGCGCCACCCTGCTGGCTTTCCCCTGCGGTGATGAAATGTCGCCGGAGCTGGCCACCAGCGTGATTGTTCAGCTGGACAGCCTGACCGGCGGCACCCCGCTGCGTCTGCGCGGGCCGGGTATTGAAAACAGCCGGACCCTTTCTCCGCTGTTGCCTGATTGCGTTCGCGACTATCTGCTCAACCGCCCTCACCGTTTCCCGCTGGGACTGGACTTTATGTTCACCTGCGGCGAAGAACTGATTGCCATACCGCGCACCACGCGCGTGGAGGTGTGCTGATGTACGTCGCCGTTAAAGGGGGTGAGAAGGCGATTGCCGCCGCTCACCAGTTGCTGGCGCACGAGCGCCGTGGCAACACCGGGGTAAATGAACTCGGTTGTGACCAGATCGAACAACAACTGGGCTTAGCCGTTGACCGTGTGATGAGCGAAGGCGGGATTTACGACCGTGAACTGGCCGCGCTGGCGATTAAGCAGTCCGGCGGGGATCTGGTTGAAGCCATTTTCCTGCTGCGCGCTTACCGCACCACCTTGCCGCGTCTGGCCACCAGCGAGCCGCTGAACACAAAATCGATGCGCCTCGAACGCCGGATTTCCGCCATTTATAAAGACTTGCCCGGCGGACAGGTGCTCGGCCCGACTTACGATTACACCCACCGTCTGCTGGATTTCGCGCTGCTGGCCGAAGGTGAAGCGCCGTTCACACCCATAGCCGATGAACCCCAGCCGGAAGAGTGCGGCCATGTGTTTGATTTGCTGACGAATCAGCAGCTGGCAGTTCGTGAAGAAGATGACGGCACGGAGCCGGAAGATATCACCCGTACGCCGCCGGTGTTTCCGGCCTCCCGAGCAGCGCGCCTGCAACAACTGGTGCGCGGTGACGAAGGTTTCCTGCTGTCGCTGAGTTATTCCACCCAGCGCGGTTACGGACGCAATCACCCGTTCGCCGGTGAAATCCGTACCGGCTGGCTGACCGTCGAAATCGTGCCGGAAGAGCTGGGTTTTGCGGTTGATATCGGCGAAATCCTGCTGACCGAATGCGAAATGGTGAACGGTTTTGTCGCGCCGGAAGACAAACCGCCGCACTTTACCCGTGGCTACGGGCTGGTGTTTGGTCGCGCCGAACGCAAAGCGATGTCGATGTCTCTGGTGGATCGCGCACTGCAAACCCGTGAATACAACGAGCAGATCAGCAGTCCGGCGCAAGATGAAGAATTTGTCTTGTCCCACGCCGATAACGTCGAAGCTGCCGGTTTTGTCTCGCATCTTAAATTGCCGCACTACGTCGATTTCCAGGCCGAACTGGAGTTGTTAAAACGCCTGCGCGCCACGAAAGAACAGGACTCCGCCAATGAACAATAATGCAGCCCAAACGATCACCGGCTACAACCACGGTTATCTCGACGAACAGACCAAACGCATGATCCGACGTGGGATCCTCAAAGCCGTGGCGATCCCCGGTTATCAGGTGCCGTTCGCCGGTCGCGAGATGCCGATGCCTTACGGCTGGGGCACCGGCGGGATCCAGCTCACTGCCAGCGTGATCGGCGAAAAAGATGTGCTGAAGGTGATCGACCAGGGCGCGGATGACACCACCAATGCCGTGTCGATCCGCAAATTTTTCCAGAGCGTCGCGGGAGTGAAAACGACCGGGAAAACCGTGGAAGCCAGCCTGATCCAGACCCGTCACCGTATTCCGGAAACGCCGTTGCAGGAAGATCAGATCCTGATTTTCCAGGTGCCGATCCCTGAACCTCTGCGCTTTATCGAACCGCGTGAAACCGAAACCCGCAAAATGCACGCGCTGGAAGAATACGGCGTGATGCAGGTGAAACTGTATGAAGACATCGCCCGCTTCGGCCATATCGCCACCACTTACGCCTATCCGGTGAAAGTGAATGACCGCTACGTGATGGATCCGTCGCCGATCCCGAAATTTGATAACCCGAAAATGAACATGATGCCCGCATTGCAGCTGTTTGGTGCCGGACGTGAAAAACGCATTTACGCCCTGCCGCCGTTCACCAAAGTCGAAAGTCTGGATTTCGACGATCATCCGTTCACCGTTCAGCAATGGGATGAACCTTGTGCGATTTGCGGCTCGCACCACAGCTATCTCGATGAAGTGGTGCTCGACGATCAGGGCAACCGCATGTTCGTGTGCTCCGACACTGATTTTTGTGCTCAGCAGGTTGAGCAACAGGCTTCAAACGAGGGTAACCGCTGATGAACACTCCGTTAAATCTCGCCGCCGAACCGCTGCTGTCGGTGAATAACCTGACCCATCTTTATGCGCCGGGTAAAGGCTTTTGCGATGTGTCATTCAATCTGTATCCCGGTGAAGTGCTGGGTATTGTCGGCGAATCCGGTTCCGGCAAAACCACGCTGTTGCAGTCGATTTCCGCCCGTCTTGCGCCGCAGGAAGGACAGGTCATCTACAACAACGGCCAGACCACTGCGCAGTCGCTGTACGACATGCCAGAAAGTGACCGCCGCCGTCTGCTGCGCACTGACTGGGGCGTGGTGCATCAGCATCCGATGGACGGCTTGCGCCGCCAGGTGTCTGCCGGTGGCAATATCGGCGAGCGTCTGATGGCGGTCGGTGAACGTCATTACGGCAATATCCGCAAGAAAGCCGGTCAGTGGCTGGAAGATGTCGAAATTCCGGTTTCACGTATTGATGACCTGCCGACCACGTTTTCCGGTGGGATGCAGCAACGTCTGCAAATCGCCCGCAATCTGGTGACGCATCCGCGTCTGGTGTTTATGGATGAACCGACCGGTGGCCTGGACGTGTCCGTTCAGGCGCGTTTGCTGGATCTGCTGCGCACACTGGTGGTGGAAATGCAACTGGCGGTGGTGATTGTCACCCATGACCTCGGCGTTGCCCGCCTGCTTGCACACCGTTTGCTGGTGATGAAGCAAGGTCAGGTGGTGGAAAGTGGTTTAACCGACCGCGTGCTCGACGATCCGCATCATCCATATACGCAGCTGCTGGTTTCTTCCGTGCTGTCCTGAATCTAATTCCAGAGAAAGAGTGACCAAAATGACGACGAAGCTCAGGGTCGAAAATCTCAGTAAAACTTTCGTTCTGCATAACCAGAACAGCGCCAGATTACCGGTGTTCAGCAATGCCAGCCTGACGGTCGATGCCGGGGAATGCGTGGTGCTGCACGGCCACTCCGGTAGCGGAAAATCCACCCTTTTGCGCTCGTTATACGGCAACTATTTGCCGGACAGCGGCAAAATTTGGGTCGAACATCAGGGTCAGCAGATTGATATGGTCAGCGCCGAAGCGCGCGAGATCCTGGCCGTTCGCCGCCATACGGTCGGCTGGGTCAGCCAGTTTCTGCGGGTGATCCCACGTATCAGCGCACTGAATCTGGTGATGCAGCCGCTGCTGGAACTGGGTGTGGATAAAGCGCAAAGCGAAGCCCGCGCCAGCGCATTGCTGCGCCATCTGAATGTGCCGGAACGCCTGTGGCATCTTGCGCCCTCAACGTTTTCCGGCGGCGAACAGCAGCGCGTGAATATCGCCCGCGGCTTTGTGGTGGATTATCCGGTGCTGTTGCTCGATGAACCGACCGCCTCGCTGGATGCGACCAACCGCGCCGCCGTGGTCACGCTGATTGAACAGGCCAAAGCGCGCGGAGCAGCAGTAGTCGGGATTTTCCACGATGAAGATGTGCGCCAACGTGTTGCCGATCGTTTGTATGAAATGAGCCCGGAAACGGCGCCGGAGATGTCCGTATGATCATCAATAACGTCAGACTGGTACTCGACGATCAGGTTGTTGAAGGATCGCTTGAGATGAAAAATGGCGTGATCAGCGCCTTCGCAGACAGCAGCAGTCAGTTGCCGCAAGCGCTGGATGCGCAGGGAGGCTGGTTGCTGCCGGGTTTAATCGAGCTGCACACCGACAATCTGGATAAATTTTTTACGCCGCGCCCGAAAGTTGACTGGCCGGCCCATTCTGCCATGAGCAGCCACGATGCGCTGATGGTCGCCAGCGGCATTACCACGGTACTGGACGCCGTCGCTGTCGGCGATGTGCGCGACGGCGGGCATCGTCTGGATAATCTGCAAAAGATGATCGACGCCATCATCAACAGCCAGAATGCCGGTCTGAACCGCGCCGAACACCGGCTGCATCTGCGTTGCGAACTGCCGCATGAAACCACATTGCCGTTGTTCGAGAAGCTGATGGATACGTCAATACTGTCACTGGTTTCGCTGATGGACCATTCGCCCGGACAGCGCCAGTTCGCCACACCGCAGAAGTATCGTGAGTATTATCAGGGCAAGTACAACCTTAACGACGAGCAGATGGACGACTATCAGGAAGAGCAAATAGCCCTCTCGCGCCGCTGGGCGCAGCCAAACCGTGAAGCGATTGCCGCACACTGCCGCGAGCGCAATATTTCGCTGGCCAGCCATGACGATGCGACTGCCGCGCATGTTGAAGAATCACTGGCACTCGGCAGCGTGATCGCCGAATTCCCGACCACTGAAGAAGCCGCGCGTGCATCGCACGCCAACGGTTTGCAGGTGCTGATGGGCGCACCGAATATCGTGCGCGGCGGGTCGCATTCCGGCAACGTCGCGGCGCACCATCTGGCCTCGCTCGGCCTGCTGGATATTCTCTCTTCCGATTACTATCCCGCCAGCCTGCTCGATGCGGTCTTCCGCATTGCAACTGACGACAATAACGCTTTCAGCCTGCCGCAGGCGGTGAAGCTGGTGACACGTAATCCGGCCAATGCGCTCGGATTGCAGGATCGTGGTGAAATCGCAGAAGGCAAGCGCGCTGATCTGGTGCTGGCACGGGCACATGGCGATCATCACTACGTGCAAAACGTCTGGCGTCAGGGCATTCAGGTGTTCTGAGGGGAGGAGAGTTCTGCTCCTCCCCCTTCGCAGGGGAGGCAGCAGGCCGGATTCTTACTCAGCAAGGGAGAAAAAATGAGTCGTTTACTCTATCTGATGGGCGCTTCGGGTTCGGGAAAGGACAGTCTGCTCGACGCCCTGCGCCAGCATTTACCGGCCAACGTCACCGTGGCACATCGTTATATTACGCGCCCCGCAGACGCCGGTTCGGAAAACCATATTGCGCTGAGTGAAGCCGAATTTCTTCAGCGTCGCCAGCAGGGGTTGTTCGCGCTGGAATGGCACGCGCATCAGTGCCGGTATGGCGTGGGCATTGAGATAGACCACTGGATGCAACTGGGCTGTCATGTGGTCATGAACGGCTCGCGCGCGCATCTGGAAAAAGCCCGTCAGCGTTATGGTCAGCGCCTGCTGCCGGTGTGTTTACAGGTCTCAGACGATGTGCTGGCCTCGCGCCTTTCGCAGCGCGGGCGCGAAGACGCGGCGCAAATTGCCTGTCGTCTTCAGCGCGCCAGAGAATATGCCAGCGCGCTGCCCGCCGGCTGCCATCTGCTAAACAACGATGGCGCATTGCAGGAAACTTTACAGCATCTTCTGGCTGTCCTTTCATTACCGGTCAGCGTGCCCGTTTATCCCGTAACTTCGCGATGAAGGATCCTATGACAGACATTATTTCTCCCTTTTCACTGGCTGAGGAACAAAATTACGCCCAGCCTAAAATCGGTCAGCAGGTCGAGCTGAATGGATCGCAACTCGGACAATATGTGCATATTGCAGATAACGCGATCATCGAAGAAACGCAGATCGGGGATTACTCCTACACTGCCGGAAACAATCAGATCTTCTACGCGACGATCGGCAAATTTGTGTCAATCGCCACCTATGTGCGGATCAATCCCGGCAATCATCCGACTTATCAACGTGTGGCGCAGCACCATTTTACTTACCGCAGTTCGGCGTACGGACTCGGTGAAGACGATCAGGATTTCTTTGACTGGCGGCGTGAGCATCACGTCACGGTCGGTAACGATGTGTGGATTGGCCATAACGCGGTGCTGATGCCTGGTGTGACCGTCGGCAATGGTGCAGTAATCGGCACGTCGGCAGTGGTGACCAAAGACGTCGGGCCATACTCCATCGTCGCGGGTGTGGCAGCGAAAAAGATTGGCATGCGTTTTGACGACAATATGATCGCCAGGATCGAGAAAAGTCAGTGGTGGAACTGGGATCATGAAACGCTGAAAGAAAGGATGCCAGACTTCAGAGATCTGGCGGTGTTTGCGGAAAAATATCTGTGAAGATCGACAGGGATCGGGCTTAAGGTCGGGCAGGCAGAAAATTTGCGTTTTTTGCCTGATACCTTATCACAAGGATCCGCTTCAGCGGATCACACCAATTAAAGTTCTTCAATGCTGGCGGCAATCTGATCGGATTCCAGCACGGTGATCCCGCCCAGACCGGCGTTAAATGCCTGTTCCTGCAAGGCTTTTGCCACGACATCAGACTCAACGGCTTTCCATTTTCCTGGCAGCATTTTGAATAACGGCGCACTCAGTTGTTCGAGCAGGCGCGGCGGATGACGCTGGCCAACCAACAGAGACGGCCTGACCAGCGTGAGCAACGGCCAGCCCTGCTGCATCAGCGTCAGTTCCATTTCCCCTTTGGTACGGTTATAGAGGAAACGCGAATGCGCATCCGCACCGTGGGCGCTGACGGCCAGACAATGACGTGCGCCCAGCTCCCGTGCTGCTTTGGCGCAATCGACCACCAGATCGTAATCGACTGCCCGAAATGCCTGTGCACTGCCCGCTTGTTTACGCGTGGTCCCCAGGCAGCAGAACAGCAAATCAATTGGTTCATCGAGTGCGACAACCAGCGAGGTCAGATTCGCGCCCAGCGGATTAATCAGTTTATTGCCCGGTGGTAGCGGACGGCGGCTCGGCGCGACAATACGGCTGACACGTGGATCCAGTTGCAGCAGGCGTAAAAGCTCCCGCCCGATCAGCCCGCTTCCACCCAGCAGAAGAGCTTTTGCCATATCACTTCCTTTTAAATAACGGCATACAAACACAGAGAATTGAAGTGTTACCTGAATGTGAATATCACGCTATAAGACAGTTCCTGTTACTGCTGACAGTCAGACTCACTGCCGATCCCACAGCAGTTTCTTACCAAATCCCAGCGCGTTATCCGTCATTTTGATATGACTGAGTTTCAGCGCCCAGACCGGCGCTTTCATCGCGATGGCGACGGGGAAATGTTTGCAATACAGACTGCGTGCACGGCTTTCCTCCTCACCCTCAAGAACGGTCGCTTTGCCGCGATACTGAATGCCTTTAATCAGCGCGATGGTTTTCGGATGTGGCGCAATCGTCCCCACAATGTGGGGCGATCGGGACATCAGCGAACCATGAAGGGTTTTAAGTTCCGTCATGAAATACAGCGTCATGCTGTCCCCGTCGGTGACATAAAAACAATTAGCGCTCCACATTTCACCGTCAGCAGAGGCACACAGCGCCAGCACATGGTTCTTTTTCAGAAATTTCAGGATATGTTTCAGGTCATCAGGGTTATTCATCGCCGATCCTTATTTTCATTTCTCGCAGTTTAACGCGGTATGCCGATGTTTTGCCTCACTCTGTTGTGCCTTTCGGGTAAACTTACACAACCTTTTCTTTCCCATACCCGAGCTTATGCCCACCGCCGCCAACTGGTTTTTATATATGCTGAGAACCCCCACCGGGATGTTGTATACCGGCATCACGACAAACGTGCAGCGGCGTCTCGGCCAGCATCAGTCGGGTAAAGGGGCGAAATCGTTGCGTGGAAAAGGGGAATTACAGCTGGCATTCCAGTGCCCTGCGGGTGACCGCTCGCTGGCATCAAAGCTGGAAATAAAAGTCAAAAAACTGAGTAAGGCACAGAAAGAGCTGCTGGTGAGAAACGCGCCGGAATGCCTGGAAAATTATCTGGGATTAGCGGAAAGCGGGAAATAAAAAAGGCCGGAAAACCGGCCTTTACTGCCTCTGAGTAAAATCAGAAACGGTTAAATGCTGAAGGGAAAACCACTTCCCCGCTGGCGTCAGACAGCGCATCGTCTGATAAGGTGAACAACTGGAACGCCGCTTCGGTACCAATCCAGCGGCAATGCAGCCCGTGAACGGCGGCAGGTTTAAAACCGAAACGGTTGTAATAGGCAGGATCACCCAATACCACGACGGCGGCGTAACCAAATTCATTCAGGGAATCTAACCCTTCGTATACCAGTTTTTCACCCAGCCCCTGCCCCCGCAGAGATTGCTCTACCACCAGCGGTGCCAGCGCGACCCAGTTGCGGTCTTCGCCCTGGATATCCACCGGACAGAACGCCACATACCCCACCACGCCACCTTCATCGTCGGTCGCGACCACGCCAAGCGTCAGGAGACCATCTTCGCGCAATTCCTGCACCAGATCAGCCTCAGCGCCGGTCGGGAATGAGGCGCGCAGCAGACGGTCTATGCCCGCAGCATCGACCGGAATTTCAGTACGGATTAACATGGCTCAGCTACCGGAGTTTTTGACCCGCGGTCCTCCTGCAGTCCCGCTTCGACGAAATCGGCCAGACGCAGCAGACCGTTTTTCAGCAACAGCGGCATGGTATCGAGATCGATAGAATCCATCAGATTTTTCACATACAGACCGAGCTCGGTGTCACCTTCAATGCGCAGACGTCGCTGGAAGAAAAGCGTATCCGGGTCTTCTTTGCGTGCGGCGATCAGGATCAGGTCGTTGGCGCTTCCGCTAAAGCTGACATCCGCCTCGCCGTGTTCAGCGATCACCAGCTTGCCTTCGTCCACCGACATCAGCCAGCTCAGATTCAGATCGCTGACATCAATTTTCAGCCATCGACCTTCGAGGAAATCCAGTTCGCCATCAGCCAGCGCCTGACGAAGCTGCCAGCTCAGCACCTGTTGCACAACCTGACGCTGCAACGCAAACGGCGTAAATTTCAAAGGCACACTCAACAGGGATGGGCCCTGGCGGACCAAACGTGCACGTAGTTTTTGCAACACTGGCACTACTCCTTTCGGTAACTTTTCGGCAAGTTTTAAGGCAGTTATACGGCCTATTTTGACACATTGCCGGGAACGTTCAGCGGTCTACATCAATAAATACTGCAACAGAAAAACGCCACGTACAACCTCCCCGACGGCGGTAAGCCCTTCAACGCCGCAGAAACTGCCTCAAATCAAAATATTGCATCCCTGCCTTCTCTAAAATAGTTCACCAATCAAAGCCCTGACTGATGAATGAATGACGTCGGCAACTGGCTTTTCATCACCCCCAACTTTTCAGCTTTGGCTGACCGGTTGCAGTAAGGAACGAGAATGGAGCTACTTTGCCCGGCAGGAAATTTACCTGCGCTGAAAGCGGCAATCGACAATGGCGCTGATGCGGTTTATATCGGCCTGAAAGATGACACCAATGCGCGCCATTTCGCCGGCCTGAATTTTACGGAAAAAAAGCTGCAGGAAGCCGCCAGTTATGTTCACCGCCACCGCCGTAAACTGCATATCGCCATCAATACGTTTGCACATCCTGACGGCTATCAGCGCTGGGAACGCGCGGTGGATATGGCGGCACAACTCGGCGCTGATGCGCTGATTCTGGCAGATCTGGCGATGCTGGATTACGCGGCGAATAAATATCCCCACGTTGAGCGCCATGTGTCGGTGCAGGCTTCGGCCACCAATGACGAAGCCATTCGTTTTTATAAACGCAACTTTGATGTCGCCCGAGTGGTATTGCCGCGTGTGCTTTCCATGCATCAGGTGCGTCAGCTTTCCCGTACTACCGTTGTGCCGCTGGAAGTGTTCGCGTTCGGCAGTTTGTGCATTATGGCCGAAGGCCGCTGCTATCTTTCGTCTTATCTGACCGGTGAATCGCCAAATACCGTCGGTGCCTGTTCTCCGGCGCGGTTCGTGCGCTGGCAACAGACCGCACAGGGCATGGAATCACGGCTGAATGATGTCCTGATCGACCGTTATGAAGAAGGTGAAAACGCCGGTTATCCGACGCTGTGCAAAGGTCGTTATCTGGTGGATGGCGCGAAATACCATGCGCTGGAAGAACCAACCAGCCTGAATACGCTGGAATTATTACCGGAACTGTTCGCCGCGAATATTGCCTCGGTGAAAATTGAAGGACGCCAGCGCAGCCCGGCGTACGTCAGCCAGGTCGCGCGCGTATGGCGTGCGGCCATCGACCGCTGTATGGCCGATCCGCAAAACTTCAAAACCGATGAAGCCTGGATGAACACGCTGGGTTCCATGTCTGAGGGCACACAAACGACGCTCGGTGCCTATCACCGCAAGTGGCAGTAACTGAAGAGACGATGATGAAATATTCTTTAGGCACCATCCTTTATTACTGGCCGAAAGCACAGGTTGAAGATTTTTATCAGGCCGCGGCGGCCAGCAGCGCGGATGTGATTTACCTCGGCGAAAATGTATGTACCAAACGCCGTGAAATGAAAGTGAACGACTGGCTGGAGATCGCCCGTCAGCTGGCAGCAACCGGCAAACAGGTGGTGATTTCCACGCTGGCGTTGTTACAGGCACCGTCCGAGCTTAACGAACTGAAACGTTATGTGGAGAATGGCGAGTTTTTGCTGGAAGCCAATGATTTCGGCGCGGTGAATATGGCGGCTGAGCGTAACCTGCCGTTTGTCGTCGGCCATGCGCTGAACTGCTATAACGCGGTCACGCTGAAAATCCTGCAAAAACAGGGCATGGTGCGCTGGTGTATGCCGGTCGAGCTTTCCCGCGACTGGCTGGTGAACCTGCTGAACCAGTGTCAGGATCTGGGCATCCGCGATAAGTTTGAAGTGGAAGTGTTGTCCTACGGACATCTGCCGCTGGCGTATTCGGCGCGCTGTTTTACCGCACGCTCAGAAAACCGGGCGAAGGATGAGTGTGAAACCTGCTGCATCAATTATCCGCAGGGCCGCAAAATGCTGTCTCAGGAAAATCAGCAGGTGTTCGTGCTCAACGGCATTCAGACGCAGAGCGGGTATTGCTATAACCTCGGCAATGAACTGACGTCGATGCAGGGACTGGTGGATATTGTGCGTCTGTCGCCGGAAACCATCGGCACGCTCGCCACACTCGAAGCGTTTCGTACTAACGAACGTGGTCTGCATCCGCTGACGCTCACCGATAAAGCCGACTGTAACGGCTACTGGCAGCGCGTCGCCGGGCTGGAACTGCGTCAGTAACCGCATGCAGACAAAATTAAAAAGGGATATGACGTTACGGTCATATCCCTTAATAAGATGGTCACCCCCACCCTGTGAGCGGTACGCTGACAGGGTGTTTTTCTTTCTGAAGGGGATCATCATGCAAAACGTTACGCTCATCGGTATTGACCTCGGCAAGCATTCGTTCCATGTCCACGCTCAGGATAAAAACGGTAATGCATTGCTACGTAAGAAG